>CALMSL010000194.1 GCA_937872445.1 uncultured Microbacteriaceae bacterium
GATCTCGTGCTCGTGCTGGAGGCCATGAAGATGGAGCAGCCGCTCACCGCCCACAAGGACGGCATCGTCGCCGACGTCAACGCCACGGTGGGCACCACAGTCTCCTCGGGTCACCTCCTGCTGAACATCCGCGACTGACGAGTTTCCTCGACGTCGGCAAGAGTGCCACCAGTTTCGCGTCTCAGCCCTTGAGTCCGGATAACGTCATCGTGGCAACGAACTGCTTCTGAGCAATCGAGAAGAAGAAAATGAGGGGCAGCGTAGCCACCACATTTCCTGCCATGAGCAGTGCCCAGTCCGTGCGGCGGGTACCCTGGAAGTTTGCAATTCCCAGTTGCAAGGTGAACGCGCCAGGATCGTTGATGGCAATGAGCGGCCAGATCAGATCGTTCCATGCGCCGAGCAGCGTGAAGATTGCCAGAGTGGCAAGAGCAGGCTTCGCTAGTGGGAGAACGATTCGCAGGAAAACCTGGCGACGAGAACACCCGTCGATGAGTGCAGCTTCCTCCAACTCTGCCGGTATCGACAGGAAGAACTGCCTCATAAGGAAAATCCCGAACGATGTGGCCAGCCAGGGCACGATAGCGGCTCCGAGTGTATTGATCAACCCGATTCGGGAGAACAGCAGGTAGGTCGGAATCATGAGCACCTGAGTCGGGATCATGATGGTGGCAACGATTGCGAGGAAGCCGAAATTGCGCCCCCGGAAACTGAGTCGGGCAAATCCATACCCCGCAAGCGAGCAGAGCACCATGTTGGAAACAATCGCCACCGTCGACACCAATACGGTGTTGCCGAGCCACAGCAGCACGTCGGAGGTGGAAAGAAGCCTCGTGTAACCATCGATAGTCAGATGCGACGGGATGAAGGGCGGAGGGAATCTCAGCAGTTCCGCCTGGGGCGAGAGCGAGGCGAGGAACATCTGGACGAGCGGGATCGCGAACAGCAGCGCGGTGGGGAACAGGAACAAGTGCCACAGGCTCATCCGGTGTCGCTTGTGGGATGCCGGAGGCGGCCCCTTGAGGTCAGCCCGTGCGGAGACGCTCGTGAGAAGACTTGACATCAGAACGCCTCGATCTTCGTGCGCCGCGAGTACACGACGATTCCGATGGTAATCACCAGGGTCAGCGCGAACAGCCCGTATGCGACCGCAGAACCGTACCCGAACTGCAGCTTGTGGAACGCAGCGTCCCACAGGTAGTAGACGACCGTCTCCGTCGCGCCGAGTGGACCCCCTCGAGTTGTCGTGTATACGAGGTCGAACAGCTGCAGCGCCTCGATGAATTGCCACAGCGTGACGAAAACAGTCACGGGTGTCAGTTCGGGCCAGACCACGTACCAAAATGTTTGCCAGCGATTCGCGCCGTCGATCTTTGCCGCTTCAATGAGGTCGGGAGAAATGTCCTGGAGCGCGGCGAGGTAGATCACCGTGGTGAAGGCCACCGAGCCCCACAACGACATGATCGCGATGACGATCATGGCCTGTCCCGGGTCGGTCAGCCAACCCTGCTGCGGCAGGCCGACCGATCGGAGGACGTTGTTGACAATTCCGAACTGCGGGTCAAACAGGTAATTGGTCAACACTCCGGTCGTTGCGGCCGAGACGACAAACGGGACGAAGATGGCTGTTCTGTATAGGCCGATAAAACGGATACGTCGATTGAGTGCCGTTGCGAGAAACAACCCGAGGAGCACCGATGACGGTACGAACAACACCACGTAAAAGAGGCTGTGGCCAAGGGCATCCAGAAGTTGGCTGTCGCTAACAAATTTGGCGTAATTGTCGGCGCCGACGAATTTCTGGGTCGGGCTGAACCCGTTCCACTTTTGCATCGACAGCAGAAACGCCCAGCCGGCGGGAAAGATCGACAGTCCAAGAATGAGAATTGTCGCCGGTGCAACGAATCCCCAGCCTTCCAGGTTCTCTCGAATCGAGCGCCGCCGACGAGCGCCGCGCCCCGTCACGGGGGCACGCCTCTCGTCATTGAGCGTTTCAGCCACGTGCTGACTTACTGCTTCAAGGCGTCGTCAGCTTCTTTGGCCGCCGCCTTGAGACCATCAACACTCGTGCCCTTACCCTGAAGGACTTCGGAGATGGTTTTGCCCAATGCCGTGGACAGTCCCGTGTAACCGGCCACAGTGGGACGGGCGTACTTCACGTTGGCGAAGTTTTCGACCATAACATCCACTCCCGGGTATTGAGTCAGGAGTTTCTGGTACTCCGGCAGCCCCTTTTCCGCGTCGGGACGCATGGGAAGGTTTCCGAGGCCCATACTGTATCGGGCATCCTGCTTGGCCTGCGTGAGCCACTTGATGAGTTCGAATGACCAGTAAGCGCGATTCACGTCCTGGTGGTCGAATAGTGCCCAAATGTCAGGACCTGACACCGTGGTGTGATCGCCGTTGGTTCCGGGGAGGAAGGACACACCATAATTGGTTCCCCCTTGCCCGAGGTCGTAGAGAAGCCACGGTCCATCAATGATCATTCCGATCTGACCGGAAACGAACAGAGGCTCGAACTTCTGGTCAGTCTGGTCGAGGTACACGCTCTTGTCGTCCACCGCCATGGCTCTCATGAAGTCAAGCGCTTTCACGCCGGCATCGCTGGCAAACGCCGAGCTCTTGCCGTCCGCACTCAGAATCTGGCCGCCGTTTTGCCACAGCCGCGGCCAAAACCTCCACACGGTGTCTTCGCCTCCGTCGACTGGATAGGCCGTTCCGAAGGTCTGCGTCTTCTCGTCCGTGAGCGCCTTTGCAGCGGCACGGAAATCATCCCAGGTCCAGTCGTTGGTCGGGTATGACAGTCCGGCCTTGTCGAAGAGCGTCTTGTTGTAGAGGAGGCTGAGGTTGTCAATGACGGCCGGGAAGCCAATCGTTTTGCCGTCCGGCGTTGCAGTTTCGCGACCGGATTCCGGGAACTCTTCCCACTTCAGGCTCGGGTCTGCCACCTTCTTGGTGATGTCCAGCATCCGCCCGCTCGAGGCGAGCTCACCGACCCAACTGCCGTAGGAATATGAGATGTCGGGATAGTCGCCGCTCACGAATCCTGCCGAGAGCTTCTGAAGCAGATCATCCGTGGTCGGTGCGCCGGGCGAGATCTTGATGGTGACGTTCGGGTGAGCGGCATGGAACTCTCCCGCCATCGTCTCGAGCAGGGTCTCGGGGGCCGTATCCTGGCCGGTCCACCACGTGATTGTCACCGGGGCCTTCGTGTCGAGAGTCGTGGCACCGCCCCCGCCGCCGGTGCAACCGGAGAGCACCATCGGAACTACGGCTCCAGCGGCGATGACCGCCATCGTTCGTTTGCTGTTGGATATCACTTTTCTTACTCCTTGATGATCGCGATGGCATCCACTTCGATGGCCATCCCAGGGGGCAATGTCACGTACACGGTTGTGCGAGCCGGGTACGGATGCGAAAACGCAGCTGCGTACGCCCGGTTCATGTCGGCAAAGTGGGACGTGTCAGTCAGGTAGACAGTGATCTTGACGACGTCGGTTTCGGCCGCGCCGCCGGCGGCGAGTGCTCCCAGCACGTTCGCGAAGCACTGGGTGCATTGTTCACTCACGTCGCTGGAGAGGGTTCCGTCTGCACTCGCGCCGCCCTGACCAGAGGAATACACGGTGGTGCTGTCGCCGACCGCATGAGAGTACGGACCGGCGGGCTCTGGCAGGTCATCGCTCATTGACGTCACGCGCGCCATGTGTCCTCCATCGTTCGCAGGCACAACTGGCTACTGGTTCACCAGTTGCCGTTCAACTTTTAGGAATGTAGCATGTAATCCGCCACGAGAACTAGCGTTCCTCTGACAGAAATGCAAAGGATATCCACGATGACAGCGACACCCGCGCACGCGCCATCGCACCAGGCCATTGATCGCGCACTCCAGGTGATCAGCCTCCTCGGAACCCGCCCGTCCGGTGCGTCCCTGCAGGAACTCTCCAGCGCGACCGGCATCCCGAAGCCGTCGCTGCACCGCATCCTGAGTGCCATGCGGGACAGGGGGTTCGCGAGCCAGTTGAAGTCAGGCGGCTCGTACCTGCTGGGTCCTGCGGCGCTCGAAGCAGCCTTCCGATTCCACTCGAGTCTCGATTTGCGTCAGTTGCTTCGACCACTCATGGATGAGATCCAGGACTTCTCCGGCCAGACGATCCACCTGGCCACTATCGAAGGACCCGAAGTCGTGTACCTCGACAAACTCGAGGCGAGCATCGGAGTGCGGCTGACTTCCGTCATTGGCGGCCGCAACCCGGCGCATGCTACTGGAGTGGGCAAGGCGCTGTTGGCGCGGCAACTCACCACGACGGAGTCGGTCTACGCATGGGCTACCCAGTACGAGCCCCTCGCGTCACGGACATCCAGAACAATCACGGCGGCGGCCGACCTCGCGTTAGCACTCGGGGAGACTCGCGCCCGCGGGTATGCAATTGACGATGAAGAAAGCGAATCAAGCCTGTATTGCGTCGCGGCATGCGTTCCCCTGGTCTTTGGGCCGCTCATTCCACCGCTCGCCATCAGCGTCACCGGTCTGAAGGATCGAATGCTCAAGCTCGGCACGGATGCGCTGGGGACGAGCCTCATTCGAATGATCGAGAATTTTGAATTCGCTGCACCCACGGATGCGGCCTGAAATGCGCTCACTGGAATCGAAGAATACGGAGAATCATGACCAACGCAATTTGCTTCATCGGCGCGGGAAGCGTCGAATTCACTCGCGATCTGATTGCTGACCTGCTGAGCTTCGACGACCTTGACGTCCTGGACCTGCGACTGCACGACATCAACGAGGACCGGCTGGGCACGGCGCGCGGGGTCGCAGAGTCCATCATCCGCCAGCTGGGACGCCCAGCGAACGTGACAACCCACCTGGATCGGCGCGAAGCACTGGATGGGGCTCGATTCGTCATCAACAGCGTGCAGGTCGGTGGGCTGGCCGCCACGAAGACGGACTTCGCCGTTCCGAGCTCATTTGGTCTGAAACAAACCATCGCGGACACGCTCGGGATCGGCGGAATCTTCAGAGCATTGAGAACGTTCCCGTTTCTCAAGTCACTCGCCGACGATATGGCCCACGTGTGCCCGGACGCGATGCTCCTGAATTACACGAACCCGATGGCCATGAACATCGGCTACCTGTCAAAGGTCGCCCCAGGACTGGCGGCGTTCGGACTCTGCCATTCGGTCTATTGGACTGTGGTGGGCCTCAGTGACGTCATGGGGATTCCCCACGAGGAAGTGTCGTGGCGTTCTGCCGGTGTGAACCACCAGGCCTGGATGCTGTCGATGGAACGCAACGGTCAGGACCTGTATCCGCTTCTCGACGAGAGAATCCGCAGCGATCCGGAACTGAGGCGCAGGGCGCGCGTCGACATGTACCGGCACCTCGGGTATTACCCGACGGAGAGCAGCGAGCATTCCAGCGAGTATCTTGCGTGGTACCTCCAGCACCCTGAAGAGGTCGAGCGTTTGCGCCTGCCCATTGACGAATACGTCACGATTAGCGAAGAGAATGTTCATACTTTTGAAGAGACCAGGTCGACACTTGAGGCCGGGGGCGATCTGGAGCTCGACACGGAAGCCACCGAGTACGCTCCCCAGGTCATTCACAGCGTGCTCACCGGCACGAAGCGGCGCATCCAGGTGAACACGGCCAATACGGGACTCATCACGAACCTCCCGGACGGAGCACCGGTTGAAGTCACCGCTTCGCTGGACGAACTGGGCGTTCACCCGTGGTACATGGGTGCGCTGCCGCCCCAGTGCGCTGCACTGAACCTTTCGTTCCTGAATGTCGCTGAGCTCACCGTCCACGCCGCCGTCGCGGAGGATCCCCGCGCGATCAGGCATGCCGCGATGATGGATCCGAATGCGGCATCCACGTTGACGGTCGATGCCATTTGGGAGCTTTGCGACGCCATGGTCGCGGCGCACGGAGAGCTGCTTCCCGAATGGGCTCGCGACACCCTCCAGCCCTCGCCGTAGATCCCGAAACGCACCGGGCGCCCGAGCGGCTAAAAACCGGTCGTCACGAGCCCCGTAACAACATCGTCGTCATCGACGAGCAGGAGCATCCGCCAACGATCAAGAGTCGTGCAGGGATGCGAAATCCCGAGTTTCACGATGTCGCCGATCCGAATGTCCAACTTGGCAGGAAAATCCAAAAACGTGTGCTGGTCGCTCAGCCCTGAAATCGTCGAGCTGCGCGACAGGTCGAGGCGCTCGCCCCCGCGGCATCGTTCGAGCGCGACGGGCAGTCCGGCATCGTGGGAGAGATCTCGCCGCCCGGCGTCCAGGAGCGCGCGGCCAGGCTCCGGAGTCGAAACTACACGCGCCCACACTGCGAGTGCGGCTTCAAACGTCGGCGCTCCTGAAACCCCCGCCGATTCCGGTGTCCCGCGCGCGTACAGACCGTGGTCATGGATCAGGTAGCAGCCGCTGCGCACAACCAGGATTGCTCCAAGCGTATGCGCGCGCTCGGCCAGCACGGACACCACGCGATCAAAGAAGATGCTTCCCCCGGCTGTGACGACCGGCTCCGCGACCTCAAACTTTCCCGACAGGGATTCGGCGAGCGTCCCCAGGTCATCAAGGAACGCGTCGACTCGTTCACTTGCTTCAGCATCGCGATGCGAACCGATCGTGCCCTCATAGCCCGCAACGCCGGCGAGGCGCAACCTAGGGCTCGCAAGAACCGCGCCCGCAACTTCCACTGCGGCATCGACAGTGCGGGCACCCGTCCGCCCGCCGGGCTGACCGAGTTCGACCAGCACATCCAGACGACCCTCCCCACCGACATCGGCGAGGGCGCTCTCAAGAAGTCGCACGCCTCCGACAGAATCCGCATACAGAAGAAGTCGACGGTCAGGATGCGCAACAAGGTGCCCAGCCATCCAACCAATCGCTCTCGGGTCAGTTACTTCATTGGCGAGCAGGACGGTGCGCACCCCCTGGCCCCACAACGCTGCAACCTGTCGCGGCAGCGCAGCCGTCATTCCCCATGTGCCGTGCCGTTCCTGAAGGGCCACCAGTTCGGGCGAGAGCGTTGTCTTCGCGTGCGGCGCGATGGCCACTCCCTGCACACGGCACCAGGTTTCCATAGCGCGCGCGTTGTCCTCAAGCATCCGAGCGTTGAGAGTGGCAACAGGCGTTGCGGTGTCTCCCTGCGCCACATTCCACCTCGAGAGCGCAATCTCGGCGGTCGTCCATGACCCATCCAGCGGCAGCCCCTTGTCGGTGAGGCCGTCGAAGCGCCCGTCGATGGTCACTGCCCCTCACATGACGGCAAGCTGGCCACCATCGATCACGAGCATCGCCCCATGGATGAAGGACGCCTCATCCGAAGCCAGAAACGCGTATGCGGCCGCGACCTCCTCCGGGGTACCGACCCGACCGAGCGGGATTCGCTCGCGGGCATAACGTTCCACGAAGTCACCGTCGAGGCCTGCGGCGATCCCCTCATTGAGCGGTGTCTGGATGTACCCGGGGCACACAGCATTGACCCGGATACCGTAGGTGCCAAGTTCGACAGCCATGCTTCGTGTGAGTTGCACAACGCCACCTTTTGACGCGTTGTAATGGGCGTAGTCTTCTTCGCCACCAAACCCGTTCGTGGACGCCATGTTCACGATCGAACCGGACCGGCTGTTATCGCGCAAGAGCCTTGCGACTGATTGTGCGACAAGGAACATCCCCTTCAGGTTCACGGCGATGATCTGGTCCCAGTCCGCAATGGCGATATCGAGGAAAGCATCACGCTGGGAGATGCCCGCATTGTTGGCGAGGATACTCAGCCCTCCGGTGTGCTCTTCCGCTGCGGCCACAGCCGCAGCCACTTGCACGGGGTCGGACACATCGCACAGGCATCCGCCTGCACCATCGAGCCCCGCGAGCGCTGTTTCGAGGTCATCGACATGACGCCCAGTGATAAACACGCGCGAACCCTCGTCAACAAATCGCTGGGCCGCGGCGAGACCGATCCCCCTCGTGCCACCGCTCACGAGTACCCCGCGACCTGAAAGCCCCTTCACTCGTGCACCTCGGAGTCGGGGACGATGACTGCCTTCACCATGCTCCTCTCACCACAGGCCAGTGCAAGGAATGCTTCTGCGGACGCGGACAGTGTCACATCTGTCGTCCACGATAGGTCCAGCTGGGTGGCCAGCTCAATGGCAGCCTCGAATTCCTTGGCCGTATAGGCGAAGGAGCCGGAGATGTGTTTTTCCTCCCGCACCATCGAGTTGCCTGACAACTCAACGTTGTCGACCGCCAATCCGATCCAGACCGCCGTACCCCCTGGGCGAATGCCGGCGACTGCCGCTTGCCGGGATACCGGGAGCCCGACCGCGTCGATGATTACGTCGAACTCGCCATCGAGTTCGTTGGAACTTCGTAAACCCAAAGAATGGGCAGTGTCCTGACGCTCCACCGACGTGTCAGAGATCATCACATCGTGCCCGTGGTGCGCGGCCACGAGCGCACACAGGAGGCCGATCGGCCCAGCGCCGATAATCCCGACGCGCTCAACATGGTTACCAAGGAGTCCGTTGGCGTGGACCGCGTTCGCAAGAGGCTCAACCAGCGACGCGGCGCTCCACGCAAGACCATCCGGCAGGAAGTGCAATGCACTGTCGGGCACCGACACCCGCTCAGCGAATCCGCCGTCGCGGTTGACGCCGATGAGGGCGCGCGTTCGGCAGACATGAGGCGCGTTTCGAAGACAGGCATCGCAGTGCCCGCAGGACAGAAGAGGGTTGACGACGACTCGTCGACCATCCGGAGTCAGCCCGGCAAACTCATGACCCATGATGAGTGGCGGCACTCGGAATCCGCTGGAGCGAAAGCCGTGGAGCTCGCTCCCGCAGATCGCGCTCGACATGACCGTCACAATAGTTTCACCATCACGAGCTTCGGGTTCAGGAACATCCAGATATTCGACAACGCCCGGTTCAGTGAATACCAGCGCCTTCATGGGACTCCTGTCGCGATCAGATCGAATCGAGGTTATCATGGACTCCGATGAGCGGATTAGCATTCCGCCTATCGAAATCATGACGATGGCGAAGGAGCTCAGGTGGTCAACGTCCTCGCCCAGCGGGCATCCGAGGAAGTATTCGAGCTCGCCGAAAGCCCCGTCTGGAACCCGGACACCGAACGCGTGCTGTGGGTCGACATTCCGACAGGTCGCCTTCACTCCGGAACTGTGCGCGGAACAGCAATCGTCGACACGGAAGCGCTGGAACTGGGAGAGCCCATCACGTCAGCGAGCCTGGCGCGTGACGGTGGAGTGCTCATCTCCGCGCAACGCCGATTAATAGCCATCGATATCGCAGGCAGCGTTCATACTGGCCCCGACATCCTACCTTCGCACCGTCGCAACCGGATGAACGATGGAGCGTGCGACTCCGCGGGTCGCTTTCTCGTCGGCACTCTGTCGCTCGATGGCGAGAAGTTCGCAGAGGAACTCCTCCAGGTTGAACCGCATGGCCTCGTAACGAGCATGAGAACCGGAATCGGCTTGTCGAATGGAATCGCGTGGTCGCCCGACGGGACACAGCTGTACCACGTCGACACTCTCGCGCGAACGATGTGGGCGGCTGACTACGACGCTGCGACAGGGATCGCCACACGGTGGAGTGCGTTATTCACTGTCGAAGGGGGATCCCCGGATGGGTTGGCTGTGGACGTGGAGGGCATGCTCTGGGTCGCGATTTGGGGGGCGGGCGAAGTACGCCGCTATGACATCGCCGGGACCGTTCACACCACCATCAGCGTTGATGCACCCCACACCTCGAGCGTCGTGTTCGTGGGACAGGATCTGAATCGTGTCCTCATCACTACGGCGAGAAGCGAACTGTCCAAATCCACCCTTGCCGCAGGTTCGCAATCGGGAGCACTGTTCCTCGCGAACCCGGGCGTGCGCGGTGTGCCCACCGGACGGTGGGGCGGAAATACCCGCGACCCGGACTGGGGTACTCCCCCGCGTGGCCCAAACACCGAGAGCCAGAACACACCAATACGAACGGATGAACCCACATGAAACTACTCAGGATCGGGCCAACAGGTCAGGAGCGCCCTGGCGTGCTCGTGGATGAAGATCACTATGTCGACCTCGGGGATGACGTGGCGGATTTCAACGAGGAGTTCTTTGGCAGCGGACGACCGTCGCAACTCCCTGCCATGGTCGAGGCGCGCATCGCGCGAGGCGAGGCGAGGGCAATCGGCGAGCAGCGCATCGGGTCCCCGATCGCGCGCCCGCACCAGATCCTCTGCATCGGGTTGAACTACAGCGATCACGCCGCAGAAACGGGCCAGGCAGTACCCGATGAACCGATCGTGTTCAATAAGTCGCCCAATACGATGATCGGCCCGAATGACGACGTACTTGTTCCCCGCCGCTCCCAAAAGACCGATTGGGAAGTGGAACTCGGAATCGTGATCGGATCCCGTGCACGCTATCTCGACAGCGACGACGATGCGGCAGCCCACATCGCCGGATATGTCGTCGTCAACGACGTGAGCGAGCGAGAGTTCCAGCTCGAGCGGGGCGGCCAATGGGTGAAGGGAAAGTCAGCGGAAACGTTCAACCCGACCGGTCCCTACCTCGTCACCGCCGACGAGATTCCCGACGTGGGCAATCTCGGCATGTGGCTCGAGGTAGATGGCATCAGGCGACAATCGGGTTCGACATCGACAATGTTGTTTTCGCCGCACTTTCTCGTTCGATATCTCAGTCAATTCCTTGTTCTGGAACCGGGCGACCTGATCAACACAGGAACGCCCCCGGGAGTCGGTATGGGTTTCAAACCACCCGTATACCTGCGCGGAGGCGAGGTCATGACGCTCGGAATCGACCACCTCGGGGTTCAGCGTCAGAAGGTTCGCGCGCCAGCGTAGACAGGGTCCCGAGGAACCTTGTCAACCATGCGAGAACGGAAGCGTCGGCCAGGTTCACGAAAGCTCGGAGCCGGCCGTGCAGTCAGCGGACGATGTGCATGGCGCGGGCGGCATCCGTGATGCTGCCGGACAGCGACGGGTAGACGTTGAACGCCTCCGCG
>CALMSL010000195.1 GCA_937872445.1 uncultured Microbacteriaceae bacterium
GACGATCTCGATAGCCACAAGAGCAGTTAGCCGCGCCAAGTATCGGCCAACACTCGATCGACCACCTGACCTATCCCAATCGGTTGAAACTCGACGTCTCGCATTCGCGCGATGATCAAGTCACGAAACTGTTCGTATCGCATACCCGCAAGGTGCTTCCCGACGAATTTGCGCAACACGTCTCTTCCTCTAAAGGTCGATCGCCAAGCATCGCTCTCCAGCTCTCGTCGGGAAGTTGCCGACAATTTCTGCTCGATCTCTCGCAGCGCGTCAGCAGTGAGTTTCAGTGCCACGGCCTGCTGCAAGCGCTCGGAGCTCCGGCCCACCGCTTCCGCCATCGCTTGACCAATGTCGCTGCGACTTGGGTCAATGTTCAAGCTAATGCAACCTACGAGCGCGTCGTTACATTCGGCGCGAAGCTTGTGGCCGACGAGACTTGGAATCGTCTCCCTCGCGCAGGTGCGCAGTTGCTCAAGAATGGCATCCGCAGTCTCGACTGGGTGCGACGCTAGATTCAGGTCTCTAAGGACGCGCCGGATGAACTCCGGCTGCAAGAGGTAGTTCTCAATGTGATAGACGTCCCACTGCAGACGCGCCGACCCTCCGCTTCCGGAACGCGCAGCACCATCAGAGTCCGTGATTGAGTAGAACTTTGCCGGAAGGTGACCGGCGCGCCGCGCGCGCTCGAGTAGGTCATAGAGATGAGTTACCTGCCGCTTGCTCCCGCCAGCGATCGCATTGACGGTAGCCTGAAATTTCGGGAACAGCGAACAGACCATCTGCATGTCGAACTCGCAGTCGCCCCCTCCTTCAAAGACAACGATCTTTGCGCCAGGTCGATACGTGGCGAGATCGCCAACCAACTCGACAACTAGGCGCTCGAGATCTTGACCAATTTGAACGCAGGAGGCTTGGTTGGGGCCCTCATACTGACCCGCGGGCTGTAGATGAAAGACGCTAAAGCCGGATTGTCCGACGGCTTCTCTGATGAGGGTATCTGAGTGAGTTACCAACCAGAGCTGGTTCTCCAGCCCGCGACCAAGATGCCGGTGATAGAACGAGGCCAGTCCACTCACTAGGCGCGGGTTCAAGTGAAGCTCTGGCTCATCGATGAGAAGAACCGATCGCTTTGGCGCGGCGTTTCGGAGTCGGAGATAGCCATAAAGGACTTCTTTCTCGCCAGAGCTCAGATCGTCGATATCGTGTTCCGCGCCATTGGCAGTTTGCACAGGAAACTGAAGCCGCCCATCGACCGTTGGACGCGGCCCCAGGAATGTCTTCCCAGGAAAGAACGTCGTGAAAAGCTCCTGCAGTGTGTCGCTGAGACTGCTGTCCCCAGTAGGTGCGCCATCCGCAGCCCTTGAGAGTAGCTGACGAACAAAGCTGCTTGCCATCTCCGTCTTGAGGTTCTGATACTTGTTCGAGACGTTGTACAAGGCATGCTGGCGCAACCTATCATCGGCCGCTTCTATGTTCAGGTTCACTCCACCCAGTTGCTCCCGGTTGTAGTTTCGGTTTGCCCCGTGGTAATCAATGATCCCTAAGTGCTGAGGGTCGTATCGACTGAAGAGAAGCTCGAGCACAATTGAGCGTGCGGTCTCCGCGGCTCCGCTCGGCGACACCTGTACGTCTGCGGAGTGGCATTCTCGGGACAGCTCATTCAGCAATGCGGGCAGTTCTTCCTCCACTTTTCTCTCTACCGTTGGGAGGTGCACACGGTGACTCGTAGCTAGGGCAATCTGACTGGCAGCACTCCACCTCCCGTGATCTGGCACCACTTGCTTCCAGATGCGCTCGGCCAAGACGTCCCTAGCGGCTTCTCTGAGGTATGCCTGCTCGGCTGGCGAGAGAACGATCTCCGCCGCCACACGCATTGGCAGAGTCTTGTCTTGGCTAAGGCTTAACCACGCACCCTGTAGGTTCTGAACGTTTATCTGAAACTCTCCGAACCAGTTCTGCCACTCGTTCGGTTGATAGCCGCCATAGACCGACTTCAATAGTCGAACAGCGTCAAAGACACAAGATTTCCCGCAGCCGTTTGGCCCTGCGATGACAACCACATCGCGCAGGTC
>CALMSL010000196.1 GCA_937872445.1 uncultured Microbacteriaceae bacterium
CGGACGGGCGACCTGCTGGTGCGCGTCGACCGCACGCGCACTCCGCATCTGCTCACGCGACCGGGCGCCGCCCGCGCCGTGATGGGCCCGGGCCGGGTCATGGGGCCGAGCTGGCTCCGGGTGGAGGCGGTGGCACTCGACGATGACGCCGAACTGGCCTTCTGGATCACGGTTGCGCTCGAGCGCAACCGCGCGAACCGCGGCTGACCGCGGGGCCACCCGAGCGGCGAACGACGGGAACCTCGGTGGGTGCAGGGCTTTCCGCTGATACGGTGTCCGCATGACCGAACCACTCGCCGTAATGCTCAACGGAACGCTCGTCCGCGACAGCGAGGGCGTCCCCGTTCCCCTCGACGACGGCCTCGTCCGGGGAGACGGGGTGTTCGAGGGCCTGCGCTTCTACGATCGCGTGCCCCGCACCCCGGAGCTGCATCTGGCGCGGCTGGTCAGGTCCGGCGCGGGCACCGGGATCCCGGTGGACGTCGATCGCCTTCGGCGTGAGATGGCCTCGTTCGCCGACGCCACGACCAATGCCACCTGCGGCGTGCGCCTCATCCTCACCCGCGGCGGTCACGTCATCTGGCGGGAGGAGCCGTTCGCCGTCTACCCCGACGGTGAGTCGCTGTATCCGGTGGCCAACCGGGTGACCCCGCTTCTCGTCGGAGTGAAGACGTTGTCGTACGCCGCCAACATGCGCGCACTCCGCATGGCGAAGGAGGCCGGCGCCGACGACGCGCTGTGCTACCGCGTGGATGACCGCGTCATCCTGGAGGGGCCGACGACCGCGTTCGGCTGGATGGAGGGCGACACGCTGGTGTTCCCGCCGCTCGACACCGGCGTCCTCGACTCCATCACGCGACGACTGGCCATGGAGGCCGTCCCCAGCACGACGCGGGAGATGGCGATCGACGACCTGGCCTCCGTCGACGGTGCGTTCCTCATGTCGAGCTACCAGGAGTTCGTCCCCGTCCACACGGTCCAGGGAATCGCGACCTTCGACATCTCGGCACCCGCCGTCCAGCAGATGGCGGCGACGGTGAACGCCCACATCCGCCGTCAGGTGGCCCCGGTCACGATGACCGCATGACCCCGGCGGCGTCCGACCGCGTCGCCCGGCGCGCACTCGTCAGCGGGACGGTCCAGGGTGTCGGCTTCCGTGTCTCCGTCCGGACGGAGGCGCGCAACCTGGGCGTCCTCGGATGGGTGCGCAACCTGGATGACGGTCGTGTCGAGGTGCACGCGGAGGGTCCGGCGCCGCTGGTCGACGCCCTCCTCACCTACTGCCGCGTCGGTCCTCCGGCCAGTGTGGTGACGGACGTCACGGTCAGCGACGCGGCTCCGGAAGGGGCGGTAGTCTTCGCCGTCCGCTGACGCGGTGAGCGTCTATCATCAGCGGCTGCCGCGCCCCCATCGTCTAGCGGCCTAGGACACCGGCCTTTCACGCCGGCGGCACGGGTTCGAATCCCGTTGGGGGTACTTAGATGCTCTTATCAATAGCGCCGATGTCGTCGTTCGGCGCCTGCCGAAGCTGACGAGGCGGTTCGGAGCCGCTTGCTTCGTTCAGCCCGTTGTACGGCTCGTTGAGTTCCACTCGGATCTTGTCTGGTCCGTAGCCCAGCAAAATGCAGGCGAAGATCGCTCGGTTCAGTTGCTTGCGGACCGAGTCAGTGGACTGCTGGTAGGTCTCGTGTGCGTCTTGGAGCAGATCGAGGGCGTCACGGGTATGCCGTTCCAGATCGGCGAGGTCGGTCTCGATGGCCTTCCGATCGCGGTCGTTACGGGCCTATTCGGCTTTGAACCGGCGCTGCTCACGCACGAACAGATCCCGCGGGATGACGTTGGCGTAGTAGGCGTCGAGTAGCTTGCTGCGACTGGCCTCGAGCGTGGTCGCCTTCTCATCGAGTTGTTCGAGCCGTTCAGCACTCGCGTCCTGTTGGCGGTGCAGTCTCGCGAGCGTGACCTGCTCGATCCGATCCCGCTGTTCGGCGGTGAGAGTGATGGTGCGGTAGCAGTCCACGACACGTTGCTCGACCTGTGCGACCGGGAGCGCCTTGCGCTGTGCACAGTCGTCGCCACCGCGGCGGTGGCAGACGAAGTAGTCGTGGACGGTACCGTTCCTGCCGTGAGTGTGCTGCAGGATCAGCCGACGGCCGCACACTCGATGCAGTAGACAGCGCCCTTGAGATAGTGGTCATGGGTACGGGAACGTTCCCCGTTGCGCCGTGCGGCGAGGATATCTTGGACGGCGGCCCAGGTGACGGGGTCGAGCAGCGGCTCGTGGGTTCCGGGGTGCTCGGCGTCGTTGAGGGTGACGACGCCCTTGTAGTACGGGTTGCGCAGAAGACGGTGGAGGCTCCGCGACGTCAGCGGTTGGGCAGGCGTGTTCGGACCCGACCTGCTGGTGACACCCCGTCGGCGATCTGGCTCATGCTCCACTCCCCCGTGGCACACGCATCGAACCCCCATGCAATGTGGGGACCACGGTCGGGATCGACGGCCACGGTCCGCACCTCGCGACCTTCGAGGTTGCGGACGCGCTGGTTGAAGTACCCCAGCGGCGCACGTCCCGGAGCACCTCCGCTGATGGCCTTCTGTCGCATTCCCTTCATCACCCGGTGGCGAGATTGCATGAATAGAACTCCGCGATCGTGGCCATGATCCCCTGCAGCAGTTGTCCTGACGGGGTGCTGTTGATCGCCTCGCTTGTAGACACCAGGTGCGCACCGGTCGCCACGATCTGGTTCGTGACCGTGACGTCGTCCCCCCGATTGCGGGCGAGGCGGTCGATCTTGTGGATGATCACGAATTCCACCGGGCGATCCCGGATGTACTCCAGCATCCGCCTCAACTCAGCCGCTCCAACGACCGTCCCGACCGGCCACGCTCCACAAACTCGGTGACTACGAGAGCACCCAACTCCATCGCCCACCGCCGACACGCCTCACCTGCGCCGGGATCGACAGCCCTTCCGGTTCACCACCGACACGGGCTTGTCGAACAGTGGAGACGCGGAGATAGGACACCGCTCGTAGTGGGGACAAGGACTCGCTATCGCTGAGCGTAGACATCCGGGAACGATTTAGGACATTCCGGCTTGGTCGTCCAGTTCCTCGCAGTTGCACATCAAGTGAGTGATGTCAGCAGTTGGCCGAGCCGACACACTCCACCACCGAGCTCACGTTCCCGGGTACTGCGCCTTACCGCCCAGACTGACGCAGAACGAATGGCTCTCGCTGGATCGCCACACGCGGGCAGGTCTTCTGTCCTTCGTTGCGACAACGCACACCTGTTGGCGCTCGGCGAGGACTTCAGCTGCCTGCCGGATCCGGACTCATCACCAGCAACTCAAGCAGAGCTGTTCACCAGTACATCGCGATGAACTCGAGTTCCAGGACGGGCGCCACCGGTTCAACTGGCGCCGTCGGCGTCTCAGTTTCGGGTTGGGCGACGACGAGTTGGGCGCTCTGCCAAGCCCTCTGTCGCAATCGACCGACGACGTCCTCGTCGCGCTCAAGTCCTACATGGCTCTGGTAGAACGTGTCAGCGACACGGTTCAGCGCCGCAAGTCTTCCTTCGAGCGTGCCGTCGTCTCCGAGCAGCGAGGCCAGCATCTCCAACGAGGGGCCGCTGGCGCTCAGCCCGTGCTCCTTCGCAAGTTCTAGGCCGAGGCTCGTACCTGCAAGCACGAGGGGGGCGACCGGTTCTGCAGGCGCCGTGCTTTCTCCACCGACGTCCTTCAGCTTGTCAACGGCCTCCAGAAGTTGGCTTGCAGCCGAAGGAACCACGCGCTTGAAGGTGTCGATCATCTTTACCGGCGTCCATTCATCCTGGAGTCCGGTTCTGCTGACACGTCCGAGGATGTCGAACTCAGCTTCGGCGTGAAGGATACGCCTCGTGTCCTTCCAGAAAGAGTTTGATTCGGCTACGCCGACCACACGTAGTGGCTCGGTAGTCACAGGTCCGTCGTAGATCGCATGAAACGCTTCGATCTCAACGATCCAGACTTCGCCGTCGGTCGCTGTAACGATTTCATGAGTGGTTGATCGCCCCTCAACGGGAACCAAGTCGTCCATGAGCTCCGCCAAGAACTCCCCGCCATCCATGACTGTCCGTAGTGATGCGGCGTCGACGCCAAGAAGATCGGGGTACTTCTTGAACAAGTCGGCCACGATTCGAATAAAAGCCGTCACGTCGAACGTGTGGTGCGCCCGAAGCGACACTCTGGTCTCCGCGAGCGCACCGCGAGTGAGTTCAATCGCACGAACAGCACGCCGGTCGGCTTTGAGTTGCACGAGGGCATCGCCGAGTCCTGTTGTGGACTTCGCCTTCGCGTCGCCTTCGCGTGCGTTCGCTGTCAACACAAAGATTGGGCGATACATACCGTGGAGGCGAGCGAACTGACTCTGAATGTTGAACTGTCGCTGCACCTGCCGGCCCCTGGAGCGGCTCGAACTCAACTCACCGCCGATGTGGGCCTTCGCGACAAGTGGGGCGCCTGCTTCTACCTGTCCGGTTAATGCCTCTCCAGAGGTTGTGTCCGCTGACTCAGACATGGTGACTGGAGGGGGCATATCCGGCGCGGAGGTAAGGCTGTAGACGCTGACCTCGTCCAAGTAGACGAACTCGCGCAGAGACCCGGCAGTTCCCACAATCGGCTCGGGAGGGACGACGATGTTCTGCGCCTTCGACTTGAAGAATTTCACATCATCCTCTGGATCTGTGCGCGTCGTGCCTGTACCTGGGGGGCGAGTTGTTCGACCGCTACTTCGCAGTCGAGCTCAAGGAGCACCTTCCGGCCCTCGCTTTGAGCGAACTGGAAGGCCCGCGTCCATAGTGCACGAAGGTCTGCACTGCACCAGTTCTCAGTCAGCACAGCCAGTCGATAGACGTCGACTTCGTCAGACATATCGTTTGGCCTCGTCGCGCCAAGGATGGCTTGCCGCGCGTCGACGTCTGGAAGTTCGAAGTTGATCCGCCGGTCGAATCGTCCCGACCGCAGCATGGTTGGATCTAAGGCCTCGGGTCGATTCGTAGCGCCGACGACGAGCGCACGTCCTGGCTTATCATCGAAGCCATCAAGGAGCGCGAGGAACTGCGTAACCAACTTGTTGGACATCTCGTGAGCCTCCGACGAGCGCACAGTGCCAAGACTGTCGATCTCGTCGAAGAAGACGATCGCGCGTTCAAGGCCATCCGCCTCATCCATTAGCGCGCGCAACATCTCCTCGCTCTCATTCACCCACTTGCTGGCGATCTCTGGGCCGCGGACGTGGAAGTAGGCCGCGTCTGCTTCGTTTGCGAGGGCTCGGGCGAGCATGGTCTTCCCGGTGCCAGATTCGCCTGCAAGCAGAATGCCTCGGATCGGGCGCATCCCGTTCTTCTCGAGCGCCTCCGCGTTCTGCATCATCGCGATGATCTGACGGAGCTCGGTGATCTGACTGTCGAGTCCCTCGATATCGCCAAACCTCTCGGTGACGTTGTTTGGGTCCACGCGAAAGCGAGAGTGGACGACGGTTGCGGCGGGTGGATTGTCGCGGAATCTCAGCGGGCGCTCGTCGATTTCCTTCACAACCCCGTTGTCGCTCAGTTCAACTGTCGACCATTCCTTCCAATCGACCTCACCATCGTGGGGGAGCCATGCAATCGCGTGGTCGGTCTCCACCAACGATCGGGCATCTTCGACACGGCGCACGACTCCGATCCCGATCCTCGGCGGCGGCACGAGTCCTTCGGGTGCAACTGTGAATGTCGTGCCCGAGACAAGCACGACAGATCCGACCGATACTTCGGGACCTCCGTTGGGGTGCAGTGGTCCATATCCGCCGCCGGCGTATCGAACCCAAAGGTCGACCCCCTCGTCTGCAAGTAGCACGGTCGCTATCGATCCCGTTTGCGCCTCCTTTGGAAAGACCTCCAATGGGGCTTCTACGAAGGATCCGTCGTCCAGGGAGACCAGAAGCACGCACCCGACGTCCACCGCGGGGCCGTCGTCCGACTCAAGAAAACCTGCGTTGCCGTTCGCGAATCGGACCCACAAGAGGTCCGAGTCGTCGTCTACTAGCACGACCGTTGCTAAGGCACCGGCACTCGGTGACATCCTGCATCCCCCCCTGACGACGATCCGCGCTCGCGCATCAGGCTAGCGGGCGCCGCCGACAGGCTCGAGTTTGCTGCTCCATGGCCTCTCCCTTAATCGGGCTCGACGGCTGTTGGAGTCCTACTCCCCACCCCCACCACCGCCTGCGGAAGGGTCCGACTCCCACGGAACCGGCCAGTCGACCGAGGCACAAACGTCTGCGAATGGAGCGACCATGGCAGCGTGATAGGTCGCGTCGTCATAGAGGTCTTTGATTCGGGCCGCCATCAGTTCAATGGGTGTCAAGATCGCATCGGGGTCTCCGAGGTCTCGACGAGCCGCCAATTGAAACTCCGCGTAGAGGCGAAGCAGCACCACTGGTGGAACATCGTGAAAGGTGCTCTGCATCAGGTTGGACCATGCGCGCACAGCCTCATCGGAGCCGACAATCCCGGCCCACGCCGAGAACTTCTGGAACTTCGGCATCTCAAGTAGCTGCAGTCGGGCAGTCTCCTGCTCGGCAGCCCCTCGCACCTCTAGCCGAGTCGGCCGCAAGCACTGCCTCAGTAATCGATGCCAGTGCAGCGATCAGCCGCGGCTCGGCGTGCCGCGTCCTGACTGACACCGAACTGCGTCCGACCTCAGATGCGCGGTGACGGTG
>CALMSL010000197.1 GCA_937872445.1 uncultured Microbacteriaceae bacterium
CTCAGATGACGCGGCTCGCGAAGCGCTGGCAAACAAGCTGAATGCCCGCACCGGGCCACCCATCCGGCGGCCGAAGCGAGGCAAGCTGCCGGTACCCGCTAATGATGACTTGCAGACTGACATCGAGTGCATTGAGGCCGACACCCTTATGCGCGATGCCATTGCCGTGTGGCTTATGGAAGTCAATCAAGACCCAGACCGCCGCCCGCAGACGCGTCAGTTCTACCGCCACGTCGCGCGCCAGACCCTCCTGCCGGAATTCGGAAGGAAAAAGGTCTCGGAACTGACCCCTGGAATCATCGACAAATATCTGAAGAAACTGACACGGACGACACCTACCCAAGCCCGGAACGCGCGCAAGGTTCTGCGGATGGTGCTCATGACCTGCGTACTCGACGGGGCCATCCCGATGAACCCTGTGCTGAGTGTGCCGCGGCAGAAGCCAGGAAAACCAAGACCAGTGCGGGCGCTGGACGCAGCGGGGTTCAACCAGATGAGAGCCCTCCTGGCCGCCTGGCGCACTGAGAGCACCGGAAAGAATGGGGCGCCACGCGACCCTTCATTCGCTGCAACTGACGCCATCGAGGTGATGATTGGCACCGGTCTTCGCATTGGTGAGGTCTTGGCCCTCCGCCCCGCCGACCTGAATCTTGATGCCGAGGTCCCCGGGCTCATCGTGACAGGAACCCTCATCGAGGTGGCTGGCGCCGGTGGTGTCCAGCGGCAACCTTTTCCGAAGTCACAAGAGTCAGTTCGCAAAATCACGCTTCCCGCATTCGTCGTGAGAGCACTTCGGCGACAGATGGAGCTCAATGGCAGCCCCGACCTCGTCTTCACGTCCGGGACGGGCCGCTGCATCTCACCCGGAAACATCCGACGGGCTTGGCGTGAGGCACGACATGGTTCTGACCTTGAGTGGGTGACCCCACACACACTCCGCCGGAGCGTTGCGACCATCCTGGAGGGGTCCGTGAACATTGACGCGGCCGCTCAGCAACTTGGGCACGCCGACTCCCGAGTAACCGAGGCTCACTACATTGAGAAACACCGTCAGACGGCTGATAATGCCGCCCTTTTGGAAGGCCTTCTCAGCCCCGACGTTATGGCCAACGTGGCGAGTGAAAGTGGCGAGTGAGCCTTTCGGAAAAAGAGTAAGGCCCGGAATCGCAATGATTCCGGGCCTTTTCTGTTGCGGGGACAGGATTTGAACCTGTGACCTCCGGGTTATGAGCCCGGCGAGCTACCGAACTGCTCCACCCCGCGTTACGAGGCTCAACTCTAACACAGGACACTTGAGGGCCGGTTTCGAGACGATCGATGGGCGGCGAGCTACCGCTCGCGTGGCGCGGGAGATTTCACCTGGCGCGGGTGTTGCAACACCCGCGTTGGTCAGAAACACCCGCGCGTGCCAGAGGCGGGGTTTGTTGCGAGGCCTGGTCAGCCGGACTGGCGGGCGAGCTGCGAAAGCGCATCCAGATCCTGAATGATGACGCGAGCACGACCCTGCCGGATGATGCCACGCGCTGCCAGTTCCGCCATCGTCTTGCTCGTGGACTCCCTCGTCGCCCCCAGCAGCCCCGCCAGCTGGTCGTGGGTGAGCCGGATCGTCGGATGCGAAAACCTCGGGGTACGTGCGGACTCCGCGAGCCGCACGAGCGTGCTCGAGACGCGCGACAGCAGGGGGCGAAGCGCGAGATCGGTCAGGCGCTCCTCCAACCGCACCACCTGCTCCCCCAGATGTCTCGATATCCGGATCGCGATGCGCGGGTCCGAGAGCAGGTACCGTTCGACATCCTTGACGCCCATGAGGCACAGGTCCACGTGGTCGATGGCCTCCGCGTAGTTGTCGTACATCCGCTGCCCGACCATCATCATCTCGCCGAACACGGCGCCGGGCTCCAGAATGGCCATCGTCAGGGCCTTGCCCTCCTCGGTGACCCGGAAGATGCGCACCCGGCCCTTCTTCAGAATGAACAGGGCCGACACCGGCTGGCTCTGGCTGAACACCAGTTCGCCGGATTCGTAGGAGCGGGCGGGCGCCATCCGGTCCATCGCCAGAATCTCTTCACGGGACAGATCCGCGAACAGGTCAACCTCGCTCAAGCAACTGAACGAGCCTTCGTCGGGAGACTTCAACGGTTCCGGATCCCTTCGCTGCGGCGACCACGGACTCTCACTGCCCAGAGACGCTGAGGACACTTGCGTGCCGCACGAATCCATCATGACAGCCTCACCGCTCTCGGGCGTGGGCGAATTCATACTGCACACGCTAGTTGCCGGCCACGCAACGGACTGCGATATGGGACACACAACGCGAGTCGAGCGCGACGCTCAGCTCAGCGTGCCGGCGGCGGCGACAATGTGCCCTCCGCGGCGAGTGTCCTCGCTGAAATCCGTAGCGTGGAGTTTCAGCCACTCCCACGGATGCGCGTCGATGTCCGCCCCGCCCGCAGCCGTCGCGGCCAGCGCGAACGGCGTGAACACGCGGGCCATGCCGGTCGGCCGCTGCATGTCGACGATGCCCATCCGACCGCCTCGCTTCACGAGCGACGCCGCACGCTCCATCGCGCTGACCGGCTCCGCCATCACGCTCAGCGCATACGCGGAAAACAGCGCGTCGGCGGCGCCAGCCGGCAGATTGTCACTCGTCAAGCGAAGGGCATCGGCCTGCACGAGCGACACGGTGGGCCATCCCTGCTTCGCGACACGCCGCTGCGCCACGTCGAGCATGGCGTCGCTGGCGTCGACGCCGATTACGCGGCCGTTCGGGCCGACGGCATCGACCAGAAGTGCGAAACTGAGCCCCGTGCCGCATCCGAGATCCACGACCGTGTCGCCGGCACGCAGACCGAGCAGCTGCACTCCGCGCTCCCGGCCGGAACGATACACACAACGCTCGCCTGAGAGGGCGTCATAGAACCGCATCCCGACGCGATAATGCACGCTCATTCGGCGCCGCCCCGTCGCGCGCCGGTTTCACATCGGGACATGGCGTCAGAGTATCAAGCGCCGCGACTTGCCCGAAAAGTCAGCAGCCGGCACGGCTGATCAGACGTTGACCACCACGGCGTCATTCGCCGAAAGGGGGAGGCCGCCCTGCTCCCAGTGAATAGCCCTCGCGTTCGGGCCTGCGGCCGCAATGTACCGGTCCGGACGCACCAGTACCACTCGCGATTCAACGGCGGGCGACGATGCGGCGAGCGCATCGATCGGAAGAAACACCACAGGCAGGCCCCGCCAGCACGGCGCACTCGACGTTCGCTCCTCCGGCGCCACATCCCCGAGGGCAACCCAGGTGAACCCGGTGGGATCGAGCTTCTCGTAGAGCCGCTCGCCCGAACCAAGAAGCGGATTGCCCAGCCGCTTGCCCACTTCGCGACCGAATTTGCCGCGGCCGGTTGCGTAGGCGAGATTCAGCATCCCGACTCCCCGACCCAGCCTCTGCTGTACCCGGCGGCGAGCCAACACCGTCGGGGCAATTCTCCCCAGCACCTTCCGCACGAGGGGCCTGCGCGCGGTGATCAGGGCGGTCACCCGCGCGACCCCGTTCACCATGGGAAGCGCCGTGCCCCGCCGCTCCGACTCGTAGCTGTCCAGAAGTTGCTGAGCCGCAGGCTTCATCGAGCCGTGCGCCAGCGCAATCTTCCACATCAGGTTGTGGGCATCCTGAACCCCGGTGTTGAGCCCCTGGCCGCCCACCGGACTGTGGATGTGCGCCGCGTCCCCGGCGAGAAAAACTCTTCCCGTGCGGAACCGGTCGGCAACGCCGTGGCTGAGATCGAACTGGGATGTCCAGGTGACGTCGTGGCTGCCGAACTCCAGCCCTGAGCGCTGGCGGATGACGTCGTCCAGGTATGCCGCGTCGACGGCCCTGGGGTCTGCCGCGGCCCTGTTCACGTGCGCGATGATGCGCCACCGGCGAGGCTCCGGCATCGGCACGATGATGAGAAGACCCTCCGGTGCCAGGAACACGCGGCCCTCATCCTCGACAAGGTCGAGCGTGGTCTTGACGTCGGCAAGCAGGAAGGTGGTTCCCGCGCCGGTCCGCTTGAGGTCAATCCCCGCGAGCCGGCGCACCGTGCTCTGACCGCCATCGCAGCCGATGATCCAGCGTGCCGTCACCGCCTCCGGCCCGTCCGGGCTCTCCATCGCCACCGTGACGTGGTCGCCGACTTCTTCGAATCCCTGCAACGTGGTCGACCATTCCACCGCACCTCCGAGCGCCTCGAGGTGCTTCTGCAGCGCCAGCTCCGTAGCGTACTGGGGGGCCGACAACCAGTACGGATAGGCGGTGTCCCCCCAGTGAAGACCGAGAAGGTCGACACGCGTGGCCCGGCGCGTGGCGGTCGAGCGGATGTTCAGGGCCGCGAACGGAACCCCCTGGGCGAGAATGTCCCGGGCAATTCCCATCGTCTCGAAAACCTCAAGCGTGCGGGCATGCACGACCAGTGCTTTGGAGAACGCCCCCCGGTCGGCCTTGCGTTCGATTATCCGCACGCTCAACCCGTGCCTCAGCGCTTCGGCGGCCGCGGTCAACCCTGTGGGGCCGGCGCCGACGACGACCACATCGACGTCGGGAGAACGCTGCGGTCCACCGGGGCTGGTGTGGTCGAAATCCATGCCACCACACTATCGAAAATGTGACATCACTGTATCGTTTTGTGCGGATTCTCAGCCAGGAACATCCACTACCGCTTCTCCTCGGGAGCGACGAGACCGAATGCCAGGAGTTCGAACACGGGGTCGTCGCCCGCGTTCTCTCCGCGGCTGCGCACCGCTGCCGACAGCAGCGCGGTGAGCGCGGCAACAACCCACTGCGGCGAAAGGTCGGCGCGAATCACGTGTTCGGCCTGGCCACGCTGGATGACTCTCTGCACAGGGGCGAACACCGCGCCGCGTGCCTTGAGGAACGCCGGATCCTCGTCTGCGCCGTTCGCCAGCAGCGGGTGGAACTTTCCGCCGAGCGCCGTGATCGCCGAGACCACCCGTCGCAGCGCATCCAGAGCGCTGCCGTCATCCAGCCTCGAATTCTCGATGGCCTCTCGCGCCGAGACTAGCGCGTCAGCACGCAACGCCTCCAAGAGATGCTCGCGGCTGCCGAAGTGCCGGTACAGGGTCGCGCGGGTAAGGCCCGCGGTCTCGGCAACATCGCCCATGGAGGCGTCCGGGTCGCGCGCGAGAGCTTCGGCTGCGGCGTCCAGCAGCAGCCTGCGGTTTCGTTCCGCATCCACGCGCGGTGACGGGGAATCTGACACTGAGCGAACCCCTCTCACCGGCCACGGGTTGTGCGCCTTGAGAAACGGGCGCGCGCGGCCACGATCAGGTTACCCGGCAACCCCGGAATCTGGTTCAGCGATACTCCGGATTCGTGTCGAACCCGAAACGCGCCCCCTCATTCCACGCTTCACGGGAGTTTCCGTACGCCGGGATGCCGCCCGCCTGTTTGAGCATGGCCGCCAGGTGCATGAGGTTCCACGTCATGAAGGTGGTGTTGCGATTCGTGAAGTCGTTCTCCGGCCCGCCCGAACCCTCGTCGAGGTAGCTTGGTCCCGGTCCGATCGCTCCGATCCATCCCGCGTCCGCAGCCGGGGGAATCACGAATCCGATGTGCTGCAGGCTGTACAGGATCGACATCGCCGAGTGTTTCACGCCGTCCTCGTTGCCGGTGATGATCGCACCGCCAACCTTGCCGTAGAAGACGTACTGGCCCTTCTCGTTGAACAGTCCGCTCATCGAATACAGCCGCTCGATGAGCATCCTCGTCACCGAAGAGTTATCGCCCAGCCAGATCGGACCACCGACGACGAGGATGTCCGCCGCATCAACGATTGGCCACACCTCGTCCAGCCACGCGTCAGACTTCCAACCGTGCTCCCGCATGTCCGGGTACACCCCAAGGGCGATGTCGTGGTCGACCAGCCGAATCGTGTCAACGTGCACGCCGTGGTCCCGCATGAGTTTGATGCTCGTGTCCATGAGACCCTGCGTGTTGCTGACCTCAGGGCTCTTCTTCAACGTGCAGTTGATATACACGGCCTTCAACCCGTCAAAATTGAACCCGTCTGCGCTCGATGCTGACTCACTCTTTTCGGTGCTCATGCCCAGATATTACGCGGTGCAAAGTTTGCCCAGTGTGATCAAACACACGGTGAACGCCCCCAACCGACTGCTAAACAGTAGTGACGCGCGTCAGCGCAACGAGAGGACAGGCATGCCGTCGGAGTGGGATCTCATCGTCATCGGTTCCGGCAGCGCTGGACTCGTGGCCAGCCGAACGGCCGCACGCTTCGGTGCGAAGGTGTTGCTCGTGGAGCGAAACCGCCTCGGCGGGGACTGCCTGTGGACAGGATGCGTGCCATCAAAGTCTTTGATCGCGGCCGCCCACGCTGCGCAGGTTGCTCGCGCCTCCGAAAATTTGGGAGTCACAGCATCGCGGGTGAGCGTGGACTTCGCCCAGGCTATGGGCCATGTGAGAGGTGCCGTGAACACCATCACTCCGCACGACTCCATTGAGGCACTCGGCGCGCTCGGCGTCGACGTGCGCATGGGTGATGCGCGGTTCACAGGACCACACTCGCTGGACATCGAAGGAGAGGTTCACCACTTCCGACAGGCTCTGATTGCCACAGGAACCTCACCGAGGCTCCCCGAGCTCCCTGGTGCCGATACGGTAGCCATCCTCACGAGCGACACCGTCTGGGAACTTCAGGAACTCCCCCCGCGGCTCGTCATCCT
>CALMSL010000198.1 GCA_937872445.1 uncultured Microbacteriaceae bacterium
CGCTACTACGGCGGATGCGAGTTCGTCGACATCGCCGAGCAGCTCGCGATCGACCGGGCGAAGGCGCTGTTCGGAGCGGAATACGCGAACGTGCAGCCGCACTCCGGAGCCACCGCGAACGCGGCAGTCCTCTCCGCGATCGCAGAGCCGGGCGACACCATCCTGGGCCTCGAGCTGGCCCACGGCGGGCACCTCACGCACGGCATGAAGCTGAACTTCTCCGGCAAGCTCTACAACGTCGCCAGCTACGGGGTCGACCCGAAGTCGTTCCTCATCGACATGAACGTCGTGCGCGAAAAGGCCCTCGAACACAAGCCGAAAGTCATCATCGCCGGATGGTCCGCATACCCCCGCCAGCTCGACTTCCCGGCGTTCCGCGCCATCGCGGATGAGGTGGGCGCGAAACTCTGGGTCGACATGGCGCACTTCGCCGGACTCGTTGCAGCTGGTCTGCACCCGAGCCCCGTGCCGCATGCGGATGTCGTCTCCAGCACGGTGCACAAGACGCTCGCCGGACCGCGCTCCGGGTTCATCCTGAGCCGCGGCCAGGAGCTCGCCAAGAAACTGAATTCCAACGTCTTCCCCGGCCAGCAGGGCGGACCCCTCATGCACATCATCGCCGCAAAGGCCACGGCATTCCTTCTCGCCGGCAGCGAAGAATTCAGGGACCGTCAGGAGCGCACGGTGCGCGGTGCGAAAATCCTCGCCGAGCGACTCATGGCCGACGATGCCAAAGCGAACGGGGTGGATGTCCTCACCGGCGGCACGGACGTGCACCTCGTGCTCGCCGACCTGCGCGACTCGCCGCTGGACGGAAAGCAGGCGGAAGACATCCTGCACGAGGTTGCCATCACCGTGAACCGCAACGCTGTGCCGTTCGACCCGCGACCGCCGATGGTCACCTCCGGGCTGCGGATCGGCACGCCTGCCCTCGCCACCCGCGGTTTCGACGACCGGGAGTTCACGGAGGTCGCCGATGTGATCGCGGCGGCGCTGCAGCCGAACCCGGATGTCGCGGCCCTCCGCGCCCGGGTGAAGAAGCTCGCCGACGCGTTCCCGCTCTACCCCGGCCTGGAGTCCTGGTGATTTGTGACTTTCATCATTCAGGAGGGTATGGGGCTGTTGGGGGTAAAGGGAATGGTGGGAGTCACGAGGCACGCGAGTGCCACCTCAAGTTTCACTTCTGCCACACAAGGTCCTGAATGATGAAAGCAAGAGTGCTGGACGGGCGGGCGACGGCGGCGGCGATCAAAGCGGAACTGGCTGAACGGGTTGCCGTGCTGCGCGCTGCAGGGATCACGCCCGGACTGGGCACAGTGCTTGTGGGCGACGACTCGGCGTCGCGCCAGTACGTCGCGGGGAAGCACCGCGACTGTGCGGAGGTCGGCATCAACTCGATCCGCCGTGATCTTGCCGCCGACACCACCCAGGCTGAGCTTGAGGCTGTCATCGACGAACTCAACGCTGACCCGGCGACAACCGGTTACCTTGTGCAACTGCCGCTGCCTCCGCACATCGACACGGATGCCATCCTCGAGCGGGTTTCACCGGACAAGGACGCCGACGGGCTCCACCCGACCAATCTCGGGCGCCTCCTGTTGAACGTGAGCCAGCCGATCAGCTCGCCGCTGCCGTGCACGCCCCGCGGCGTCATCGAACTCGTCGAACGCCACGGGATCGCCTGGTCCGGGCGCAACGTCGTCGTGGTCGGCCGGGGCGTCACGGTGGGCCGCGCCCTCGGGCCGCTGCTCACCCGCCGCGAATACAACGCGACCGTGACGCTCACCCACACCGGCACCGTCGACCTCGCCGACCACCTCAGGCGGGCGGACGTCATCGTCGCCGCGGCCGGCGTCGCCGGCATCGTCACGGCGGAGAACGTCACGCCGGGCGCGATCGTGCTGGATGTGGGCGTGAGCCGCGTGATGGACGGCGGCACGAGCCGCATCGCGGGCGATGTCGCACCCGGAGTTGCGGACGTGGCGGCCTGGATTTCACCCAACCCCGGCGGCGTCGGGCCGATGACCCGCGCGATGCTCCTGACGAACGTGGTCGATCTGGCGGAGCGTCGCTACTCGCCGGCGTAGCCGATCATGCAGGATATGCCGTCACCGGCATGGCTCACATCCCAGCCGGGAACCTTGTCGAGGTTGTTCTTCATTCCCACCTCGGTGATGGTGGCCCTGCAGGCCTCAATGGTTGCCCCGGAGCTCGGATCGACCGAGAACCCGTACCGTCCGAAATGCCACTGGTTCAGGTCGGGCACACCGTTGGAGTTCTCGAAATCCGCAACCCCGCTCGCTTTCCCGGACTTGGACCATTCGAAGCCGTTGAAGCACGCGTGGCCGCCGACGGACGGGGAAATACCCTCCCCGGATGCTCCCTGAGCGAAGTAGGGACTGCCGAAGATCAACTTGATGGGCGACGCGAACGTCAGGTCCGGCGTTGCCGAGGTGAGGGCGATGCGAAGCAGGCTGCTGCCATTGTCGGCGAGGTACTGTTCGGTGATCGGTTGAACCCCGGTACCCGCACCGCACACGCTCAGGAACTGGGCGCGGATGTCCGCCGCCGCCTTATCCGTGCTGGCCAGGGGGGCGTGCGCCGCCATCGAAATGCCAATGGTTCGACCATCCACTGCGCGCACGTTCGCGGTGATGGTGAACAGGATGTCGGCGGTCGTGTCAGCCGTCGGTTCCGGAGACGGAGTTGGCGTTTCGGTGACCGGTGCGGACACCGACGGGGCCGGTGCAGGCTCGGTGGCGCACCCGGTCATTCCGGCGACGAGCGCGAGGGCGGCGGTCGAGACGACCGCGAATCTGAGAACGGGGACCCCCACAGTCAACTCCTTTTTGGCGTTACTGCACCAGAGTGATTCACGTATCCCGTCGGGCACCGACGGAGGCGTTAACCCTGAAAATATCAGGTTGGCCATATCCATGTTCGGCAAACGCACCATCGATAGCAACTCGTAACAGTGAATCCTCAGTCTCGGGCAGGAGGGCTATCGCGGCACCGCCGAAACCGCCGCCGGTCATCCGTGCGCCGAGGGCTCCGCAACTCAGAGCGGTCTCCACCGCGAGGTCCAGCTCGGGCGTCGACACCTCGAAATCGTCCCGCAAGGACCGGTGCGACGCGGTGAGGGTGTCGCCGATGGCGCCCGGCCCCTCCTGGGTGAGCAACCGCACGGTATCGAGCACCCGTTGGTTTTCGGTCACGACGTGCCGCGCCCGCCGGAACGTCACCTCGTCGAGTACTTCGCTCGCGTGTGCGAGCCCGTCGAGGTTAAGGTCGCGCAGGGAGGGGATCCCCAGAGTTCTCGCCGCGAGTTCGCAGGAAGCGCGCCGGTCGCGGTATCCGCCATCGGCCAGATTGTGGGCGGTGGCGGTGTCGATGACCATGAGGGAAAGACCGGCATCGGCCAGTCCGAGCCTCACCGGGCGGGACTCCAGCGACCGGCAATCCAGGAACACGGCGGCAGCGGTCTCGCCGAACAGCGACGCGGTCTGGTCCATGATTCCGGTGGGTGCGCCGACGGCCGTGTTTTCCGCGAGCTGCCCGGCCCGCGCGAGCGCCTTTCGGTCCAGACCGAGCTGCCACACGTCGTTCAGGGCGACGGCCACGGCGCACTCGATGGCGGCCGACGACGACAGTCCGGCACCCACCGGCACGTCGGAGTCGAGGAAGATGTCGACTCCGGGTACCGCGCCAAGGTCGGCACCCCGTTCGCCCAACTCTGCTGCACCCAGCGCCCAGGCGACGCCCAGCGGGTACGCCGACCAGCCGTGGAGCGCCACCGGTGCAAGGTTGGCGAGGTCAAGCTCGACAAGTTCGTCGGCGAAGCCGCTCGCGACGCGCAGCATCCGGTCGTCGCGCACCGCCACCGCGGCGACGGTGCGACGGTCGATGGCGAACGGGAGCACGAATCCGTCGTTGTAGTCGGTGTGTTCGCCGATCAGGTTCACGCGCCCGGGCGCAGACCACAACCCGTCAGGTTCCCGGCCGAACAGGTCGCGGAACGACGCGCGCGCGTCGTCGCGGATGTCGGTCACGAATCGTCCCGGCGTGCCGCTTCGATGCCGCCGCGCACAAGTCCGGCCGTGTGCTCGGGAGCGACGTCGCCGATCCACGCGCCCATCGCCGCCTCCGAACCGGCAAGGTATTTGAGTTTGTCGGCCGCCCTGCGCGGGGAGGTGACCTGCAGCATGAGCCGGATATCGTCCCGGTGGACGTTCACCGGAGCCTGGTGCCACGCGGAAATGTACGGCGTCTCCGAGTCGTAGATCCGGTCGAGGCCGCGCAGGATGGTTCGGTACATCGGGGCGAGCTCGTCGCGCTCCGCCTCGTTCGTCGCGGCAAAATCCGGCACGTGCCGATGCGGGAGCATGTGCACTTCGAGCGGCCACCGCGCCGCAAACGGGACGAACGCGCTCCAGTGTTCGCCGCGCAGCACGACGCGCTCCGAGGCGAGTTCGAACTCGAGCACGCGGGCAAACAGGTCCGGCATCCGCTCAATGGAGGAGATCAGCCTTTGCGTGCGCGGCGTGATGTACGGGTAGGCGTAGATCTGGCCGTGCGGATGATGCAGCGTCACGCCGATCGCTTCCCCGCGGTTTTCGAACGGGAACACTTGCTGGATACCAGGAAGCGCGGAGAGCGCGGCGGTGCGGTCCGCCCATGCTTCGATCACCGTACGGGCGCGCGAAACGGTCTGGCTGCCGAAGGATCCGTGGGTTTCCGGACTGAAGCACACCACTTCGCAGCGCCCGATGGAGGTTCGAGTTCTGCCGATTCCCATGTCATCCAGATCGGCGAGGCCCTGCGGGGCGTTGTCGCCGCCCAGTGCCGGCCCGAACGAGGGGGAACGGTTTTCGAACACGGCCACGTCGTAGTTGCTGGGAATTTCAGAGGGGTTCGATGGGCTGGCCGGGGCGAGCGGATCCTGGTCTGCCGGAGGCAGGAACACCCTGTTCTGGCGGGCGGCAGCGATGGAAACCCATTCGGCGGTGAGGGGGTCCTGCCGCATGGTCGCGGTGTCCGGACGCGGGTCGAGAACGCGCGCGTCGATGGCGCGCTCGGGGCCGAGCGCCGTGTCGGCGTCGTCAAAGTAGAGGAGTTCGCGGCCATCCGCGAGGATGGCCTCGTGTCGGGTAATCGACGCCATGATTCCCTCTGCATTTAGGCTGAACGGTATGCGCGCACCGACCGGAGAACAGTTCGCTCTTGAGCTGGAGAGCGACGGCATCCGGACTCTCGCCATCATAACGGAGGTGGCGGCATCCCTTCGGGTGCTCGAGGTCGACGGGGTCGACGTCGTCGACCCGTACCCGGTCGAGTCCAGTCCGCCGTACGGTTCCGGAATCGTGCTCGCCCCGTGGCCGAACCGCATTCGGGACGGGCTCTGGATGCTGGACGGCACACCGCAGCAACTCGACCTCACCGACGTGGGCAACCACAACGCGATCCACGGCCTGCTGCGGTCGCGGCCGTACCGGGTGGCGCAGCAGGGCGCGAACGCGGTCACTCTCGAGGCGACGGTGTTCCCGCAGCCCGGATACCCGTTCGTCCTCGACACGAGCGTGAGATACGAGGTGGTCGCCGGCGGAATCGTGGTCACCCACTCATTCCGCAATGAGTCCCCGTCGAGTGCGCCGTTCGCGGTTGGCGCGCATCCGTTCTTCCGGGTGGGCGACGTACCCGTGGGCGACCTGACTTTGACGCTGGCGGCCGGCTCGCGGTTCGTGCTCGATGATCAGCTCATCCCCGGCGAGGAGCTCGCGGTCGACGGCTCCGAGTTCGACCTGCGCGGGGGGCGGCGTGTGGGCGACCTGGATCTGGATACGCCGTTCGGCCGGGTGTCGCACGATGCCGATGGGCGCGCGCGGCACCGGCTGACCGCTCCGGACGGTCGATTCACCGAGGTGTGGCAGGGGCCGGATTTCGGATTCGTCCAGGCGTTCACGCCGCACGTTTTCCCCCGTCCTCGCCCTGGCGAACCGGATGCGCTCGGCCAGGCGGTCGCGATCGAACCGATGACGGCCCCGCCGAACGCGTTCAACAGCGGCATCGGGCTGCGCTGGCTTGGGCCTGGCGAAGAGTGGTCGGGCAGTTGGGGGGTGACGTATGGGCGCGCCTGAGCCGACGGCCGTCCAGATTCGCCGCTGGCGTCGCTATCTGGCGAATGAGCGGGCGGAGGCGGCCGTGTACCGTGACCTCGCATCCCGGCGTTCGGGGGAAGAGCGCGACATCCTGCTCGCGCTCGCGGAGGCGGAGGGCAGGCATGAGGCGCACTGGCTCGCCCTGCTCGGCGATCAGGTGGGCGAGCCGCTGCCGGACGAGTTCCGCACCCGCCTTCTCGGCTGGCTTGCCAGACGGTTCGGATCCGTTTTTGTGCTCGCGCTGGCCCAGCGCGCGGAGGCGCGATCCCCGTACGAGTTGGATGGGGACGCCACGCGCTCGATGGCGGCGGATGAGCGCATCCACGAGGAGGTCGTTCGGGGGCTCGCCGCGCGCGGAAGGGCGAGAGTCTCCGGAACGTTTCGGGCAGCCGTGTTCGGCGCGAACGATGGCCTCGTGAGCAACTTCGCGCTCGTCCTGGGCATCGCAGCGACCGGTGTGTCGAACGAGTTCGTCATCATCACGGGGCTCGCCGGGCTTCTCGCCGGTGCCCTCTCGATGGCGGCCGGGGAGTTCGTGTCGGTGAGTTCGCAGCGGGAGTTGCTCGAATCCAGTTCGCCGAGCCCGAACCGCGGCGGGGCGATCACGAACCTCGACGTCGATGCGAACGAACTTGCCCTCGTCTACCGCGCTCGCGGAATGTCCGAGTCGGATGCCGCGGCCAAAGCCGTCGAGGTGTTGCGTGATCACCGACTCGATGTGGCTGGCGAGGCCGATCAACACGAGGAGGTCGGCTCCGCGCGGGGCGCCGCTCTCTCCAGCTTTGTGTTTTTCGCCGTCGGCGCGGCCGTGCCCGTGCTTCCGCACATTTTCGGGGCAACCGGGGTCATTGCGGTCGTCATCGCGGCCATTCTTGTCGGTGCCATCCTGCTCATGACGGGAGCGATCGTCGGCCTGGTGTCCGGCGCGTCGCCGACGAAGAGAGCGCTCCGCCAGCTCGCAATCGGGTACGGCGCCGCCGCGGTCACTTATGCGCTGGGGTCGGCTGTCGGGATCTGGCTGGGCTGAGGTTCTGCTGTCGCGCTCGGGGCGACCATCCGGCGGAACCACGCGGCATCGGGAAGGCGCGTCGTGATGGATCCGACGATGATCGTCACGAGAACATAGGCGGTCGCGAGCGGCGCGAGTTGGGGTTCAAGCCCCGCGCCGACCGCGAGCCCGGCGATGACGATGGAGAATTCCCCTCGCGGGGCGAGAGAGAGCCCGGTACGCCAGCGCCCCAGTTTTCCGATCCCGGCATGCTTCGCCGCAAGGTAGCCGCTGGCGGTCTTGGTGACGATGGTGAGGAGCGCGAGTGCGAGTGCCGGGAGGAGCACGGGCCAGATGTCGGCGGGGTCCGTCGCGAGGCCGAAGAACACGAAGAAGATCGCGGCGAACAGGTCGCGAAGCGGGGTGAGCAGTTGCGTTGCGTTGTGGGCGACCGGGCCGGACAGCGCGATGCCGACGAGGAATGCGCCGACGGCCGCCGAAACGTTGACCCGGTCCGCAAGGCCGGCAACGAGCATGGTCAGACCGAGCACGCCGAGGAGCAGCGCTTCTGCATGCTCGGCGGGGAACAGGCGCGACAGGAATCGGCCCCACCGCAGGGCGACGAGAAGGATGACCAGGACCACGAGCACGGCGATCGCGAGCGTGATCGCACCCTCCATGATTCCGGCGCCGATGACGACGGCGGACAGCACGGGCAGGTAGAACGCCATTGCCAGATCCTCGATGACGAGGACGGAGAGGATCACCGGGGTTTCGCGGTTACCGATGCGGCCGAGGTCGCGCACCAGTTTTGCGATCACTCCCGACGAGGAAACCCAGGTGATACCGGCGAGCGCGAGTGCCGCGATCGGTCCCCAGCCCAGGATTATCGCGAAGGCGGCTCCGGGAAGTGCGTTGAACACGGCATCCATCGCGCCGGCAAGTTTGGATCGCTTGAGGCTCCCGACGAGTTCGGAAGCCGAATATTCCAGCCCGAGCATGACGAGCAGGAGGATGACGCCGATCTCGGATCCGACGGAGAAGAATTCGTTGCTCGCGGACAGGGGGAGGACACCACCGTTTCCGAGGGCGAGCCCCGCGAGCAGATACAGCGGGATCGGCGAAATGCCGAACCGAGCTCCAAAGCGTGCAAGCAGCGAGAGCACCAACAGGAGTGCGCCGATCTCAACGAGGAGAAGGGCCGTACTGTGCACCTCGTTGCCCATGGTGTTCAGCCGGATGTGGAGATGATCAACTCGGAAAGGGAGTCCAGGCCGGGGCGGGTTCCCACGGCGATGAGCGCATCCCCCGCTTCGATGGTTTCGCTCGGCGCGGGCGACGGGATCACTTTTTTGTCGCGGACGAGCGCCACGATGGACACCCCGGTGCGGGTGCGCGCTCTCGTTTCGCCGAGGGGCCGACCGGCGTAGATGGAGTCGGAGGGGATCAGCATGTGTTCGGTGAAAAGCCCGGCCGGTTCATCGGTGAGTTCGGTGAGCTTGCTGAGGACGACGGACGCGCCGAGCAGTTCCGCAAGGGTGGAGGCCTCAGGATCCGTGATCGGAATGGACACGATGCACGAGTCAGGATCTTCCAGGTCGAAGATCGTGAGTTCGCGCCGGCCGTCCCGAAACGTGACCACCCCAATGCGACGCCCCCTGGCGGTGATCAGGTCGTGCCGGACTCCGATACCCGGGAGGTCTGATTTTTCTACGCGTACGCCCACGGCTCAACGCTATCAGCGCGCTCGCCCGGAGCGCTGACCCGAAAGACATCGACGGTGGGCCCCGTGGGGCTCGAACCCACGACCCAAGGATTAAAAGTCCTTTGCTCTACCAACTGAGCTAGAGGCCCGCACGACAAATCTATCGTGGAACTTGAGCCCGTGAACTGCACGTGCGTCTCACCTAGGGTGGAAAGGGTGACGGACGAATTCCACAAGCCGACCCAGTTTTCGGGCTCGAAGTTTGACGAGTTCGAGGGCGGGCTGGATCCCGCGCAGATCAGCAGCGTCGCGCACGACACCGCCGCCGCGCTTCTGGCGCGCGTGCGGGGAAATTCGGATGCCGCCGTCGTCGAGCGGATGATCGCGTACACGGATGTGCACGGCATCGACGCGGTCGCCGAGTTGTGGGCGCGGGCGAGCCCGCGGAGCCTGCCCGGTGCGCTCTGGCGCATCTACCTCATGCGCGCGTTCGTCCGGCAGGATGCCGACACGGCGAGCTACCTCTACCAGCGCGGCACCGAGGTAACCCCGACGATCGATCACGTCGTGGCCGGAGCATCGACGCCAACCGGCCCCGCCGAGATCCTGACCCTTGCGGACGAAATCCTGCGCGGGGCGTTCCAGGGCGACTTCGCCGTGGCGCTGGATCGCGCGGCCTCCTTCTGCCGCCTCACCGCAGGCGGCGCAACATCGCTCGCGGACGATGTGGATCCGACGAGCCCGGATCGCGCAACCGAATTGACCACGCGCGCGCTGCGGCTCTCCGAGACCGCGGCGGAGCTGGCCTCGTGCGCGAAGCTGTGGCGCCACGGCCAGCTCGACTGAGTCTGCGCTCTCATCGACGTTCCGGCATCCAGCGGTTAGAATCGTCGTGGTCCGCGAGGACCAGGGCCGGGCCGCAGTAACCCCGGGCTCCAATATTCGCCGCTTCGAGCGGCCTCGCGCCGAGAGGCGTTCTGCGGCCTGGCCAATAGCCCCGCGCCAATCCGAATCGGGCTGCGCGCCGAATCTCTCACATGCTCACCGCAACGAGGGGGCTGGACGTTGACGCCGTCAACCAACCAGCGCCGATGTTTGAGAAGCTAGTACTTGTGCCCAGCTTCCCCGACGTCGACGGCGACAGCGTGAAGAACGATGCGCCCTCGATCGACGAGCTCCTGAGCAGGGTAGCGACCGGCGATCAGGCCGCATTCAGCGACCTGTACGACGAGACAGCACCGCGGCTGCTCGGGTTGATCACGCGGGTTCTCATCGATCGCGCGCAGTCGGAAGAAGTGGCCCAGGATGTCTTCCTGGAGATCTGGCAGACGGCGACGCGATTCGATCGGGCGCGAGGCTCAGCCCTGTCGTGGATGCTCACCATGGCCCACCGGCGAGCGATCGACCGCGTCCGGTCCGCACAGGCGGGCCGGGACCGGGACGTGCGGATCGGAATTCGGGATCTTGAGCCAGAGTTTGATGAGACGTCCGAACTGGTGGAAACACGAATGGAAAGCGAGAGGGTGAAGGTTGCCATGGCAAGTCTCAGTGAACTGCAGCGCCAGGCGCTCAACCTCACCTATTTCGGCGGGTATACGCAAACGGAAGTGGCCGAAATCCTGAGCGTGCCGCTGGGCACCGTGAAGACCCGACTTCGCGACGGAATGATCCGGCTGAGGGATGAACTGGGGGTGGCGTCATGAGTCTCACCCCGAAAGAGCAGGAAGAGGTTGAGACCGCGCTCGGCCTCTCGGTACCGCCGGTGACCCCGTCTCCGGAGTTGAAATCCTCCATCATGGCGAAGATCGCTGTGACGCCGCAGCTGCCGTCGGTCACAGCGGAGGCGGCGGGGCCGGCAACGAAGCGGGCCGAATCCCGATGGTTTTCGAAGCCGGTGACGGCGCTCGTCGCCGCGGCAGCTGCGGTGATCCTGTTCGCCGGCGGCACCGTGCTCGGAATGGGCATCGCGGGCGACAACGCCGCGCAAAGCGAAGCAAACACGCTGGCCGTGCTGTCATCGGCGAGCGACCTTCAGCGAGCCACCGCCACCGTGTCCGGCGGCGGCGTTGCGACGCTGATCTGGTCGCTCGACCAACGGAAGTCGGCAATCCTCGTCAACGATTTGCCCGCTCTTCCCGCCGGCAAGACCTACCAGCTGTGGTACATCGGCGGCAGCGGCCCGGTCTCTGCCGGAACGTTCGAAGCGGACGCCGGCGCCACGACGTGGCGCGTGTTGGATGGCGCGATGAGTGCGGGGGACACGGTCGGCGTGACGGTCGAACCCGCCGGTGGTTCCACCGCGCCGACGACGGATCCCATCGTCGCTATCGCGAGTTCCTGAATCTCCCCAATCCGAATCCGGCAGCCTTCCGAATAGTCAGTGTGCGCGATATCCGCGACACACAGATTAGGAGGAATATCGTGGCCAAATCACCCAACCGTCTCGTCGGCGTCGTCTTCGGGGCCGTGTACATCCTGGTCGGACTTCTCGGATTCACCGTCACGAGCGGGTTCGGCTTCTTCTCCACGAGCGGCGGCATGCTCCTCGGAATCTTCCAGGTCAATGCCTTCCACAATGTGGCGCACCTGCTGATCGGTGCCGCGCTCATCATCGGCGGTCTCGTCAGCACCCGGGCGGCCAAGGCAGTCAATGGCACAGTTGGAGGCGCCTACCTGCTTTTGGGCATTGTCGGACTGTTCCTCGTCGGAACACCGCTCAACGTCCTCGCGCTGAACTCCGCTGACCACGTGCTGCACTTTGCGAGCGCCGTCGTCCTTCTGGGCACCGCACTCGGAACCGACAAGCGCACGCACACGGCGATCGCGTAACCGATGTCACAGGTCACGCGCAGTTGGCTGGCTTTCGCCGCCATGGGGGCTGGCGTGATCCACTTAGGGGTGGCACCGGGCACCGCGATTCCCGCCGCCGTCGTCCTGGGCGTTCTCGGCCTTGCCGAGTTCGCCTGGGGCGTCGGAGTTCTCGCCCGGAATCGGTTCCTGGTTGCGCGAGTCGCCCTGGTGGTGGCGTTCGTTCCCGTCATCGGCTGGGGGCTCGTTCTTCTCAGTGCCGTCGCGTTCGACAACCCGGAGCTCGCTTCCGCGTTCGGCGCATTTCCGATGGGCGTCGCGAGTTTCTTCAATCTCGTGCTCGCCGCCGTTCTGAGTGCGGATCGTCGCCGCACGGCCGGGGTGAGCTCCGGGGGGCCGGCGCTGGCGCGAAAATCTCATCGGCAAGCCCCGGCGTACCTTTACCTCACCGGTCTCATGGTCGGCGCACTGGCGGTGTCAATGCTGACGACGCCGGCGCTCGCGGCGACCGGCGCGGGCATCAACAATCCGCACGCGAACCACGGCGAACTGAATCTTCCCGAACAGCACCACCACTAATCAGCGGCCGCGAGCGATCAGGTCCCGCCTGCGCGGCGCCACATCGTCGTTATCGGCGCGCCGTCGAAGGTGCTCTCGAAGCGGCCGAGCGCCACATACCCGGCGCGCTCGTAGCGGTGGTTGTTCGCCGGGTTGGTGGACTCCAGGTAGGTGGGTAACCCCTGCGCATCGAACTGCTGAAGGTTCTCACGCAGCAGTCGCTGGCCGACGCCGCGACCACTGCTGTCCGGATGCGTCGCCAGCAAACTGAGGTAAGCGTGCGGCGGATGCTGAGGTTGGGCGGCGGCGAAGCGATCCCATAGGTCGAACATCGCCGCTTGCGATGAGGTGGGAAGGTTGCCCTCGACGACCGCGCGCACTCCGGCCTCCTGCTCCGTTGTCATTTCGTCTTCTCCCGGCGGGAGCCACACGGCAACCGCCGACCCCTCATCGGAGAGGTACACGCTGGAGAACCGCAGCGCTCCTTCGACGTAGGGGCGCCAATACGCCGCGCGGTGATCCGTGCCGCCATCCGGGCGGGTGAGCGCGACGCCCCACACCGGGTCGGCCGCAAACGCGCGGGCAATGATCTCGGTGACCCGGTCGACATCCTCGACGCCTGCAATGGTTGCCATGCGCCAACGGTACTGGCGGGACGCCGCCCGAACCAATCCCTGCGTGCACCGCCATCCGATCGGGTGAAATGCGGAGTTGTCAGCAAAAACCCAACTAACTAGCTAGACTAGTAAAGATATTGGCTAGTGACTTGGGGGACGGCACGTGAGCATCCAGCATTCCAGCGTCGTGGCAGCGCCCATCGCCGACGTGTTCGCGTGGCACGCCAGACCAGGGGCGTTCACCCGGCTGGCACCGCCGTGGCAGCCGATATCCCTTCGAGCCGAGGCCGATTCACTCGAGAACGGTACGGCGGTTCTGCAACTGCCTGGCGGGCTGTCCTGGGTGTCCAGGCACGACCCGGAAGGCTACTCCCCGCCACACCGTTTCGTCGATGAACTAACCGCAGCAGGACCCTCGTCGCTTCCCGTCGCCGCCCTCCTGAACTGGCGACACAGTCATGAATTTGCGGAAGTCGGCCCTACGCAAACTCGCGTCACGGATCGTGTGACAACGCCCATCGGATCGCGCGCCCTGAGGCCAATGTTTCGTTACCGGCACCGTCAGCTTGCTGAGGACCTCGCGGCACATCGGCAGGCCACAAAGCACGGCATGACGCCAATGACGATCGCGGTGACAGGATCCTCCGGCCTTGTCGGGTCGGCGCTCTGCGCATTCCTCACGACCGGGGGCCACACCGTGATCCGCCTGGTCCGCCGCGAGGTGCACGGGCCGCTGGAGCGCGAATGGAATCCCCTGGCTCCGTCTGCGACCCTTCTTGACGATATCGACGCCGTGGTACATCTCGCGGGCGCATCGATCGCCGGACGGTTTACCACGCGCCACAAACGGGCCATTCGCGACAGCCGAGTCGAGCCGACACGATTGCTCGCCGGGGTGGCAGCGGCATCTCGCTCCGGGCCGAAGGTCTTCGTGTCGTCCTCCGCGATCGGCATCTATGGCGCCGATCGCGGCGAGGAGAACCTGTCCGAGAACAGCAGCCACGGTGACGACTTCCTGGCCCGTGTCGTGTCGGACTGGGAGGACGCGACATCGCCTGCACGCGCCGCCGGAATCCGCGTCGCAGCAATTCGCACCGGCATCGTGCAATCCGCGCACGGCGGTTCGCTGAAAATCTACCGACCGCTCTTCACTCTTGGGGTTGGGGGCCGGATCGCCGGTGGACACCAGTGGGTGTCCTGGATCGACATTGACGACCTGCTGGACATTTACAACCGTGCGTTGTTCGACGATCGGGTGGCGGGACCGGTCAACGCAGTCTCTCCTCATCCGGTGAGAAATGCGGAGTATGCGCGAACGCTCGCCCGAGTACTGAGACGGCCGGCAATCGTGCCCGTGCCCGCACTTGGCCCGCGGATGATCCTCGGCGCTGAGGGCTCGCGCAACCTCGTCGAGGGCGGGCAATTCGTGAACCCAGCGGCTCTCGCCGCCATCAACCACACGTTCCGCCGAGAAGACCTGGAAAGCTCGCTTCGGCACCAACTGGGAAGGTACCTCCGATGACACTGCACTCTCGCACCTCCGATTTGATCCGCCAGTGGGTTGTGTTCGTGAGCCTGATCGTGGCCGTCGTCGGGTCACTCATCGGCTCGGGAGCACTCGGCGGAATCCCCATCCAGGAGGCCGCGGGTGGGGCGTTGAGGGCCGACGCAACGCTCATTGCCCCCGCTGTCCCGGCGTTCTCGATCTGGAGCGTGATTTATCTGGGACTTGCCGGCCTGGCGATCTGGCAGTTGCTTCCGGCGCAGCGGGCCAATCCGCGCCAGCGGCAGCTCGGCTATCTCGTTGCGGCATCGCTCGTGCTGAACGCCGCGTGGATCTTGAGCGTACAGGCAGGACTGTTCGCACTCAGCGTCGCAGTGATTGCGGCACTCGTCGTGGTTCTCGCCCTCGCGTTTCGCAGGAGCGTGGCGACGACCGGCACGGGATGGATTGAGGCTGTTCTGGTTGACGGGGTCATCGGCCTCTACCTCGGCTGGGTGTGCATTGCGACCGCGGCGAACGTCACGGCATGGCTCGTGTCGATCGGGTTTGACGGATGGGGCATTGCACCGGATGTTTGGGCCGTCACCGTTGTGGCCCTGGCCGGACTCATCGGCGTTGCGCTGGCCATCAAGGGTCGCGGCCGCCTTGCCGTCGCAGCATCGCTGTCCTGGGGACTCGTCTGGGTGGCTGTAGCGCGGCTCACCGGGGCACCGTATTCGGTGGCCACCGGCAGTGCCGCAATCACGGCGGTAGCCGCGATCGTGCTGGTCACCGTCATTTGGCGAGTGCGTTCGGTGCGCGATTCCGGGAGACGTCCCGAGCCCGAGATCGCCTAGCCGAACTTGCCGGAGACGTAGTCCTCCGTGGCTTGCACCGACGGCCGCGAGAACATCGTCGTGGTGTCGTCGTATTCGATGAGCTTGCCCGGTTTGCCCGTACCTGCGATGTTGAAGAATGCGGTGCGGTCGGAAACCCGGGATGCCTGCTGCATGTTGTGGGTCACGATCACGATCGTGTAGTCGGCCTTCAATTCCTCGATGAGGTCTTCGATCGCGAGGGTGGAAATCGGGTCGAGCGCCGAACAGGGTTCGTCCATGAGCAGAACGTCCGGCCGAACCGCGATCGCCCGCGCGATGCAGAGCCGCTGCTGCTGGCCGCCGGAGAGCCCCGATCCGGGCAGCGCGAGACGATCCTTCACCTCGTTCCACAGGTTCGCGCCTGTGAGCGCACGCTCCACCAGATCGTCGGCGTCCGGCTTCGAGATCCGCCGGTTGTTGAGTTTCACCCCGGCAAGCACGTTGTCCCTGATCGACATGGTGGGGAACGGGTTCGGCCGCTGGAACACCATTCCGACCTGGCGCCGCACCAGCACCGGGTCGACGCCCGGGCCGTACAGGTTGTTCCCGTCGATGAGCACCTCGCCCTCGACGCGCGCCCCTGGAAGCACCTCGTGCATCCGATTCAGTGTTCTGATGAAGGTCGACTTGCCGCAACCGGACGGACCGATGATCGCGGTAACGCTGCGCGGTTCGATGTTGAGGGTGACGCCCTCGACGGCCTTGAACTTGCCGTAATACACGTCAAGGTCGGCCACTTCAATGCGTTTTGACACGGGGGTTCCTTAGCTCTTAGCGGCCCGATTTTGGGGAGAAATACTTGGCAACTAGGCGCGCGATCAGATTCAGCACCATGACAATGAGGATAAGAGTGAGCGCGGAGGCCCAGGCGCGATTGAGGAAGTCAGCGGCTGCCGGTCCCTGATTTGCGTATTGCGTGTAGATGAACATCGGAAGCGTCATCATTTGATCGCCGAAAAGGTTGTAATTGACGCTCGAGGTGAACCCGGTGATGAGCAGCAACGGTGCGGTCTCGCCGATCACGCGAGCAATGGCTAGCGTCACCCCCGTCGTAATGCCGGCGATCGCAGTGGGAAGCACGACCTTGAGGATCGTGAGCCACTTGGGCACGCCGAGCGCGAAGGAGGCTTCGCGCAATTCGTTCGGAACGAGCTTGAGGATCTCCTCCGACGAGCGCACGACAACCGGAATCATGATCACCGAGAGGGCTACTGAGCCGCCGAAGCCGGAGCGGTAGCCGGGGTCGCCTGTGACGAGCACGAAGAGCGCATAGGCAAAGAGGCCAGCAACGATCGAGGGGATTCCGGTCATAACGTCAACCATGAAAGTGATCGTACGTGCGAGCGCGCCGGTGCCGTACTCGACGAGGTAGATCGAGGTGAGCAGGCCGATCGGGACTGAAATGATGGTCGCGGCCATCGTGATCTCGAGAGTGCCGATGACGGCGTGTAGGGCGCCTCCGCCGGGGCCGAGCACGTTGCGCATTGACTCGGTGAAGAACGAGGGCTTGAGTATTCCGGGAAGCCCGTTGATTACTACAGTGTCGATGAGGGAGACCAGCGGTAGCACAGCGACGACGAACGTGGTCGCGATCAAAGCGGTGACTAGTCGGTCTTTGGCGCGACGAGATCCCTCGACGAGCCAGGACAAGACATAGATTGCAATATCGAACAGCACTGTCCCGAAGAACACAGTCCCGACGAGGTTGAATTCGTTCGAGCCATCCGCGAGGTTGACGAGCCAGAACACGATGCCGATAAGAAGCCAGCTCGATGCGAGCACGATCCACGCGGTGCCCCGTGGCAGCTTGCCGGCCGTGAGCGAATTGGGTAGTGCGCTCGTCACGGTGGCGGTCATCAGTTGGCCCCCGAGAATTCTTTGCGTCGATTAACAGCGAAACGAGCAATCGCGTTGACAATGAAAGTGATGACGAACAGCACGAGTCCAGAGGCGATGAGCGTGTTGACTCCGATGCCGCTCGCTTCGGGAAACTGGAGCGCAATGTTGCCAGCGATCGTGTTGGGATTGCGGCTCGTGAGCAGAAAGAACGTGACGACGGCCGCTGGAGAGAGCACCATGGCGACAGCGAGGGTCTCTCCGAGTGCGCGGCCGAGGCCAAGCATCGCAGCGGAGATGATGCCGGGGCGGGCGAACGGGAGCACTGCGATGCGGATCATCTCCCAGCGAGTGGCGCCGAGGGCGAGCGCGGCTTCCTCGTAGAGCCGAGGAGTTTGCAGGAAAATTTCGCGGCACACCGCGGTCATGATGGGCAGCACCATGACTGCGAGCACGATGCCGACCGTGAGGATCGTTCGCCCGGTTCCCGACACCTGACCACCGAAGAACGGGATCCAGCCGAGATTCAGGTTAAGCCATTTGTACAGCGGCTGCAGGGTGGGGGCGAGCACTCCGATGCCCCAAAGTCCAAAGACGACTGATGGCACCGCAGCGAGCAGATCGACGATGTAGCCAAGCAGCTGGGCGATGCGTCGCGGGGCGTAATGCGAGATGAAAAGAGCTACACCGATCGAAATCGGAATCGCGAAGAGGAGGGCGATCGCTGCGGCCCAGACGGTGCCGAATACGAAGGGGAAGACGTAGGACCAGAAGCTGGGTGCTCCGTGCGGCAGTGTCCCCGGTGGGGCGACGAGAGCTGGCATACTCTGCACGAACAGAAAGATCGCGACCGCGGCGAGCACGACAAGGATGACCGAACCAGCCAACAGGGTGCTCGTCGAGAAGACGCGGTCACCGGCGCGAACCTTCGTCCTGATGATGCCGATCTTGTCGGTGCTCATGTGGAATTCCTGCCGGATTCGTGACGGTGACTTAATGGTTTCAGCACACTGGCTTGGGCTGCAGAGTCACAGCCCAAGCCAGCTCGTGCACAGGCGCTACTTTATGGTAGCGATTGATGCGACGACCTTGGCGGCCAGTTCGCTCGAGATCGGAGCCGACTTTGCCTGAGCCGCGCCAGCTGCCTGGCCTTCTGCGCTCGCGACGTAGGTGGCGTAGGCCTTCACGAGGGTCGCGCGTGCAGCATCCGCGTAGGTCTGGCACACGATCATGTAGCTCACGAGCGCGATGGGCCAGCCGCCCGCGACAGCGCTCTTTCGGTCAATCGTGATAGCAAGGTCATTTGCCGGGCGACCGGTCGCGAGCGGCGACGCCCCGACGACGGCAGCGGCACCCTCGGTCGTGATGGCCTCGTAGGTGCCGCCGACCTTGAGTTGCGCGATCGACAGCGAGCCGGCAGCGGACTGGTCCGCGTAGCCGATGCTGTTCTGTGCGCTTGTGACTGCGCTCACGACGCCCTGGTTACCCTTTGCCGCGTCACCGACCTTGAACGGCCAGGTCTGGCTCGTCGGAACACCCCATGCATCTGGGGCAACGGTCGCGAGGTAGTCGGTAAAGTTCTCCGTCGTGCCAGAGTCGTCAGAGCGGTGGACGACCACGATCGTGGCGGACGGCAGGGTGGTTCCCGCGTTCTGCGCAGCGATGGCTGGGTCGTCCCACTTCGTGATGGTGCCCTTGAAGATGCCCGCGATGGTCGGCGCGTCGAGCTTGAGGTCGGTGACGCCGGGCACGTTGTACACGACACCGATCGGCGAAATGTAAATCGGAAGGTCGATCGCCTTGCTGTCTGCGGCGCAGCCGACGAATTTGCCTGCAAGTTCGTCGGAACTGAGCGCAGCATCGGAACCGGCGAAGTCGGCGGAGCCGGCGATGAACGCCTTGCGTCCTGCGCCCGAACCCTGCGAGTCGTAGTTGACGGTGACGGCGGAGTTGGCGGTTTGGAAGCCAGCAGCCCACGCGGTCTGTGCGTTGGCCTGAGCCGATGATCCAATGCCATTGAGCGTGCCGGTGAGGGGGCTGGCGCTGCTGCCAAGGGGAGGCGTAGTTTCGTTGGCTGCGCACGATGAGAGCGCGAGGGCTCCCGCGAGAGCAATGGCGACAAGAGCGCCTGAGCGAGCTATCTTCACTGTGTTCTGTTCCCTTCAGGGGTTCGAGGTGCTGGGCCGGTGCTGGCCCCACACAAGATGCTAGGAATGCACGGTTAACGAGCATGCGCCCTAACGGTGAACGCGAGGTTAACAGCTTCGAAAGAGTCGGGTCTCTCAGGCTTCCGACTTGGGGGAGTGTATTTCTACTGCCACGATCTCGGCGTCCGGCCGATCAAGGGAGACATGCAGCACGCTGAACGCTCCCGTCGACAGCGCGGCGGCATGCCGCAGCGCGCTACTCGGGTCTGTTTCGGTTTCGATTGCGACTGCTCCCACGATCTCGGGGATTACCGGTCCGTGGCTGCAGAGGACCACTGTCGACTTCTTCCTCAGCCTGCGACGCACGGTCTTGCCCACCTTGTTCGTGCCACGCTCGTAGGCGTCCTGGCTGATGTCTGGAGTCACCGTGACGGGCAGATCGGTAAGCGCGGACAGCGGTTCCAGAGTCGCCCTGCAGCGTGCGGCCGTGCTGCTCACCAGTTTGGATGGGTGGAATGCCGCGATTGCCGGGGCGATCGTTGTGGCCTGGATAAGTCCGCGGTGCAGGAGGGGGCGCGTCGAGTCGGGGCCGTCCCAGTTTCCTGGGGGAACGGCTTTACCGTGTCGGACCACGATGATGGCGAAAGTCCGCAAGGTTCCCGCGTCGACGAGTTCCGTGAACCGGTCAATCACTTCCCTGTCGCGCTCATAACTCAGCGCCTTGCGCGCTTTGTCGATCGGGAGCCAGTCCAGTGCCGCGATCTCCTGGTTCGGTGTGAACGTGGAGGCGGCAAGGGCGTCATCCTTCACCTCGCTGGCCCAGTAGTGCACAGTCTTGTCCCGACCCCCGTTGAGCGCGTAGTCGATCGAGCCGAGGGGAATGCCGAGGGCGACCCGGATGCCGGTCTCCTCCTCGATCTCGCGGACGGCGGTTTGCGGCAGAGTTTCCCCTGGGTCGACTTTCCCTTTGGGGAGCGAAACGTCTGACCGATCCCCGCGATGCACGAGCAGGATTTCGATTTTCCCCTTCACCGACCGCCAGCACACCGCGCCGGCAGCGATCACGGTCGGATCCTTCGGATTCGCGCTCACCTGACTCCACTCCGTTTGCGGTTCGAGATCCTTCGCATGATCACATCCTGCAGGTCCTGCAGGTGCCCTCCGGTTTTTGTGACGCTGTAGCGAGTCCATTCCCCTGTCGAATCGAGCCACCACGACGCGGTTTTTTCCGACATGGCGAGGTCGAACAGCCATCCGATTTCGGTCAATTGGGCTGGGGAGGTGAGGCGGACGAGCGTTTCGATCCGGCGGTCGAGGTTGCGGTGCATGATGTCGGCACTGCCGATGAACACCTGTGGGTCGCCGTCGTTCACGAAGGAAAAGATCCGAGAGTGTTCCAGGTAGCGGCCCACGATGGAGCGCACCCGGATGTTTTCGCTCAGTCCTTCGACGCCGGGCCGCACGCTGCAGATTCCGCGCACCCACAAATCGATGGGCACCCCGGCCTGGCTGGCCCGGTACAGCGCGTCGATGATCGCCTCGTCGACGATGGAGTTCACTTTGATCCGGATGCCGCTCGGCAGGCCCTGGGCCGCGTTCTGGGTTTCCGTTCGGATGCGCTTCAGCAGCCCCTTGCGCAGGTGCATGGGGGCGACGAGCAGTCGTTTGAATTTCTTCTCGATCGCGTAGCCGGAGAGTTCGTTGAACAGTCGGGTGAGGTCTTTGCCGACCTGGTCATCCGCCGTGAGGATGCCGAGGTCTTCGTACACGCGGCTCGTCTTGGGGTTGTAGTTTCCGGTGCCGATGTGGCTGTAATGCTTCAGCTCGCCGTCCTCTTCGCGCACGACGAGGGCGAGCTTGCAGTGCGTCTTCAGCCCGACGAGGCCGTAGACGACGTGCACTCCGGCCTTTTCCAGCTTGCGCGCCCAGTTGATGTTCGCCGTTTCGTCGAATCGCGCCTTGAGCTCGACGATCGCGAGCACGGCTTTGCCTTCCTCCGCGGCGTTGATGAGCGCTTCCACGATCGGGCTGTCGCCGCTCGTGCGGTAGAGGGTCTGCTTGATGGCGAGCACGTTCGGGTCGCGGGCGGCCTGCTCGAGGAAGGCCTGCACGCTCGTGGCGAAGGATTCGTACGGGTGGTGCAGCAGGATGTCCTGACGGGCGATCGAGGCGAACATGTCGGATTCGGCGTTCGGTTCACTCGGCATAAGCGCCACGCTCGTGGTGGGCACGTGTTTGCGGTACTTGAGCGCCGGGCGTTCGATGCGGAACACCTCGAACAGTCCGCCGAGATCCAGCGGTGCCGGGAGCCGGTACACCTCCTGCTCGGTGATGCCGAGTTCGCGCACGAGCAGTTCGAGGGTGCGCTCGTCCATGTCGTCGGTGATTTCGAGGCGGATGGGCGGCCCGAAGCGGCGGCGGAGCAGTTCGCGCTCCAGCGACTGGATGAGGTTCTCGGTCTCGTCTTCTTCGATCTCGAAGTCCTCGTTGCGCGTGACGCGGAACTCCTGGTGTTCGAGGATCTCCATCCCGGGGAACAGTTCCTCAAGGTGGTTCGAGACGAGGTCTTCGAGCGGGATGAAACGCAGCAGGCCGCGTTCGTCATCCGGAAGCTGCACGAAGCGGGGCAGCACGGGTGGCACCTTCAGCCTCGCGAATTCTTCTTTGCCGGTCTTTGGGTGGCGCACCCGGATGGAGAGGTTGAGGGAGAGCCCCGAAATGTAGGGGAACGGGTGCGCGGGGTCGACGGCGAGCGGCATGAGCACCGGGAAGATTCGGGTGGAGAAGATTTCGTCGATGCGTTCCCGGTCGGCGTCGTCGAGGTCGGCCCAGGTTTCGATGTGGATCCCCGCCTCGTCGAGGGCGGGTTTCACGAGGTCGCGGAACGCGGCGGCATGGCGGGCCTGCAGGATGTGCGCCTGCTCGCTGATGGCGGCGAGCGCGTCGAGCGGTTCGGTGCCGACGTTGGTGGGCACGGCGAGCCCCGTCATGATGCGCCGTTTCAACCCGGCGACGCGCACCATGAAGAACTCGTCCAGGTTGTTCGCGAAGATGGCGAGGAAGTTGACGCGTTCGAGGAGCGGAACCGTTTCGTCCTCGGCGAGTTCGAGCACGCGCTGGTTGAAGGCGAGCCAGCTGAGCTCGCGGTCGAGGAACCGGTCGGTTGGCAGGGTGCCGTCGTCGACCCAGGTCGAGTCGTAGTCGTCATCGAGACTGTCCGTGGCGAGCCCGGTGTCGTCGAGGTAACTCTCCGCATCCATTAGTAGATCATTGCACCAGGTGTTCGTTCAACGCTCATTGCGACGCCCGCAGGTACCGCACATCGATCGTGTGTTGGGCGAATCCGTAGCGGCGGTAAAGGGCAAGGGCGGGCTCGTTGTCGGCCTCGACGTACAGTGCGGCCGTGCGGATGCCGCGTTCGGCGAGGCGGGCGAAACCGGCGTCCATGAGCACGCGCCCCAGGCCTTCGCCCTGACGGTCGGGGTCGATGCCGACAGCGTAGAACTCGCCAACCTGCTCGTGGCCGTCGGCTTCCTCCACTTTGAGCCAGCAGAATCCGATCATGTGCTCGCCGTCGCGCAGGATGAGGAAGTCGCCGGGATCGAACCAGGGCTCAGCTTTGCGGTCGTCGAGGTCGCGTTGGGTGAGGCCGCCCTGCTCCGGATGCGCGGCGAACGCGCGCGCGTTGAGGGCAAGCCAGGCGGCGTCGTCGACTCCAGGGCGGAACGGGACTGTTGCCTGAGGGTGCTCCCTTCGAGACGCGCGCGGCGCGCGCTCCTCAGGGAGCGAGTCCCTGTCGGCTCCCTGAGGAGCGCGGAGCGCGTCTCGAAGGGAACCTGACAATTGGGCTTTCACTTCGAGACGGCCTCCGGCCTCCTCAGGGAGCGGAACTTCGGCACGCAGCTGCAGCAGCGTCCGCACCGGCTCGAACCCGAACCGCGCGGCGAGCGCCCGCGACGCCGGATGATCGCCGTGCGCCCACGCGAACGTCGCCGCCGGATGCTCGGCAAGAACCCGCGAGACAAGCGCCGCACCCTCCCCTGCGCCGCGGGCATCCGGGTCGATGACGAGCTCGAATTCATCCGGCCCGACGATCGCCGCGCCGACAAGCACGGACCCCGACTCGCTCACCAGAAGCGCCCGTTCGCCCCGACCGGCCTCCACGAGCGACTGGTCGGAGAACGGCGGCTGGCCGTCCGCCGCGCGCGCCCGCCCGATCAGCCCGGTCAGGGCCTCAGGACTGGACGGACTCGGCAACACGATCGCTCTCATCCTCGTCGTACACGTTGAACCGGTATCCGACGTTGCGCACGGTGCCGATGATGGACTCCTGATCTCCAAGTTTGGCGCGCAGGCGCCGCACGTGGACGTCGACGGTTCTGCTACCGCCGTAATAGTCGTAGCCCCACACCTCGCTGAGCAGCTGCTCGCGGGTGAACACCCGGCTCGGGTGGAGGGCGAGGAACCGCAGCAGCTCGAATTCCTTGTAGGTGAGGTCGAGCGCCTTGCCGCGCACTTTCGCCGAGTAGCTTGCCTCGTCGATCACGACGCCGCTCGCGCTGATCTTCGAACTCGCGCCCTTTTCCGACTTGCGCCCGATCGCGAACCGGATGCGGGCATCCACCTCCGCGGGCCCTGCCGTCGCGAGCACGAGGTCGTCGGCGCCCCACTCCGCGCTGACGGCGGCGAGCCCGCCCTCCGTCACGACGAGCAGCAAGGGGACGGAAAGGCCCGTCGCGTTCAGAATCTTGCACAGCGACTTCGCCCCGGCAAGGTCGACGCGCGCGTCCAGGAAGATCACGTCGCAACTGGGCGCATTCACGAGCTGGGCGGGTTCGGCGGGGATGGTCCTGACCTGATGCATCAGGAGCGAGAGCGCGGGCAGCACGTCGTTCGCCCCGTCGGGGGTGAGAATCAACAGCTGTGCCACAGGATCCTCCCGTTTCGAACGATCACAGTCTATTGGCGGGCCGGATAGGGCAGGATGAGACTGTGACGACCGACAACCACATCCGGGACCTCGAGGTGGGCACCGTCGTGCCCGTGTGGGTTCTCGCCGTCGTTGCGGCCGTCGTCATCGGCGTGGTCACACCCGGAGATGGCTACCTCGTCTGGTTGCCGATTGCGCTTGCCATCGCCGTGATCGCCACGTTCGCCATCCAGCTTTCCACCCTGACGCGGGAGGGCTTCGTGAATCGCGTGATGGCGTCGGTGGGTGGCGCGCTCGTGATTCTCGGATGCGCGACCGGGGTGCTTGCCCTCCTCGCCGTGACAAGCGGATAGGATTGACCCATGGAACTCGCGCTGGAGCTTACGTTTGTCGGCCTTCTCGGGCTTGCGACGCTGGCCATCGCGTACGTGTCCGTCGTCGTGCTCTACAACCTGTTTCGCGGCCAGCGCTAGGCAGCGCAGCCATGCTGCAGGTGCCGGACGACCTCCCCTCTGAGCTTGCCCCGCTGTTCTGGCTCCTCGGGGTGTGGGAGGGTTCGGGCGTTCTCAACTACCCGGTGGGCGACGGGGTGCGCAACTACGAGTTCGGCCAGCGCGTGAGCTTCAGCCACGACGGCCTGCCCCACCTCAACTACAGCTCCTACACCTGGCTGCTCGATTCCGACGGCGATGAGCCGCTTCCGTCACCGCTCATGACGGAGGTCGGATTCTGGCGCCTCGCCCGACCCGCGACGGACGCCGACCCGGGTCCGGGGCTGTTGGCCGGTGTCGGTGAACCGGCGTACCGGAATGCGGAGGCCGTGGAAACGCTGCGCAATGCGAACGGCGGATTCGATCTGGAAGTGTCCATCCTGCATCCGGGCGGGGTGAGCGAGCTGTACCTCGGCCAGGTGAAGTCCGCGCGCATCGACCTCGCAACCGATGCCGTGATGCGGTCGGCGAGCGCGAAGGAGCACACCGCGTCGACGCGCATGTACGGGCTCGTCGACGAGCACCTGCTGTGGGCGTGGGATCTGGCCGCGCTCGGCCGCCCGCTTACGTCCCACGCGTCGGGGAGGCTCGCCCGTGTCGACTGAGTTTCTTGATGTGGCGGGCGCCGTGGAGGGGTCCGGTCTCGACGCGGGAGTCGCCGCACACTACGGCAATCCGCTCGTCGAACAACGGGATCTCGCAGCGGGCAAAGCCATCGTGGACCTGTCGCATCGCGGCGTGATCACGGTGACCGGTCCGGATCGCCTCACTTGGCTCGACTCGGTGTCCAGCCAGCGGGTGTCAGGGATGGCGCCGGGCGACTCCGCGGAGCTGCTGCTGCTCGGGCAGACCGGCCGAATCGAGCACGACATCCGCGTGGTCGACGATGGGGTCGCTGCGTGGCTGCTCGTCGAGGGCAGCGAAACTGAATCGCTCGCACGGTGGCTTGACTCGATGCGATTCATGCTGAGGGTCGAGGTAGCCGACCGCAGCGCCGACTATGCCACGCTCGGGATGTTTGCGGCACCGCTCGTGGACGCGGCGGCCCCCAACGGCGTCCCGCTCGTGTGGCGGGACCCCTGGTCGGCCGTGGCCACGGGCGGATATCAGTACGCGACGACCGAGCGGCATCCGGCGGCCGAATGGCGCTACCTCGAACTGCTCGTGGAGCGCTCGAGTCTGGGCGAGGCATCCGGGCTCCCTCACGCTGGCCTGCTCGCACTCGAAGCGTTGCGCATCGCGGCCTGGCGGCCACGTTTCGGCACCGAAGTGGACGAAAAGACGATCCCCCACGAACTGGACCTGCTGCGTTCCGCCGTGCATCTGACGAAAGGCTGCTACCGCGGACAGGAGACGGTGGCGAAAGTTCACAACCTCGGGCACCCGCCGCGCCGCCTCGTCTTGCTTCACCTGGACGGTTCCGAGGGCGTGCTTCCTGCCAGTGGTGACGAGGTTCAGTTCGAAGATAAGGTCGTCGGCCGAGTGACGAGCGCTGCACGCCACTTCCAGTTGGGCCCGATCGCGCTCGCGGTTGTCAAGCGCATGACCGACCCGGATGCGGTGCTCACCATACCGGTGGACGGCGTAGTGGTCTCGGCAGCACAGGAGATTATCGTCCCGCCCACCGCAGGCGCCGTCGCGGGCGTCCCGCGGTTGCCCCGGCTTCGATAGCCGAGTTGTACATTTGACGGGTCAAAATGTGCAACTTAGACATGGCCACTCTTAGTGTTGCCGACGCTCGCAAGCACCTATCCGATGTCATCACCCGCTCGAAGAGCGGCGCAGTTTTCATCGAACGCCGCGGACAGCGAGCCGCGGTGGTTGTGAGCCTTGAACAGTGCGTCCGGCAGCGGTCCGCGCGCTGAAGCACATTGCTCATCAGGATCGTGAGCGGATTCGGAGCGCTATCGCCCTTCTCGGCGAAGACCCGCGACCAGCGGGGGCACGAGCGCGTCTCGTCAGCCAGGTGAATGACGTCTGTGCCAGCGCCAGTCACGTGAAGCGAATCGGCCCGTGTCCCGCATCCGTCGCGTGCGATTAGTCCGCAAGTCCGAGAATCACCAACAGGAGGCGCTCGACTTCCGTGAGCTGTTTGGAACTCAATCGGCCCGCATGCCGGATGACGTTGGAGCGGCGCACAGTCGTCACTTTGTCGATCATCACGTAGCTGTCGGATTCCAATCCGTTCGATTCCTCTGACTGAACCGGATATCGCAGAAGCGGGGCGTCAACGACGGTCGTGGTGAACGGGCACACGGTGACCGATTGTGTTCCGTGGAATCGGTCATCCTGGATGATCAGCGCCGGCCTGGGCTTGGAGGCGTACACACCCCCTGCCACCCACCAAATCTCGCCGCGCTTCACTCGTCCCACTCAGCCGCTATGGCCTCGACGAACTCCTGGTCATCGGAGTGCCGGTCGGCTACCCCAACGGCAGTCGACTGTCTCGCAGCTTCGGCAGCAAACCGCTTTGATCGCACGTCCGGAACCCACACTTGTACGAGCCGTAGTCCTTGCGCGCGCATCCGCTCGCGATGTGCTTCCACTCGGTCTCTGACAGTCATACGGCTAATGTTACATGTAACGGATTGGCGACAAAAGGGTGTGATGAAAGTCGGTACCAGTGGCGTTTCTGTTGCGTGACGCCTACCTGTGCGGGCGCTGACTGAATTAGGGCCCCAGCCTGCCCCCGGTAAACTGGCGGCATGACGTACTCCCTCATCCTCCTTCGGCACGGGCAGTCCGAGTGGAACGAGAAGAACCTGTTCACCGGATGGGTGGATGTGCCGCTCACCGAGCTGGGGTGGCAGGAGGCACGCAACGCGGGGGAGCTGCTCGCCGCATCCGGACTTCTCCCCGACGTACAGTTCACGAGCCTGCTCAAGCGGGCGATCCACACCGCGAACGAGACGCTGAAGACCGCGGATCGCGACTGGATTCCGGTGCAACGCAGCTGGCGCCTGAACGAGCGCCACTACGGTGCGCTGCAGGGAAAGAGCAAACCGGAGACACTCGCCGAGTTCGGCGAAGACCAGTTCATGACGTGGCGCCGCTCCTTCGACATTGCGCCGCCGCCGCTGGAGGATGACAGCGAATTCTCCCAGGCGAATGACCCGCGCTATGCCGGGCTCGGTGCGGAGCTTCCGCGCACGGAATGCCTCAAGGACGTGATTGCGCGGATGCTGCCCTATTGGTATTCCGACATCACTCCGGTGCTCGCCGAGGGGAAAACGGTGCTGGTGACAGCCCACGGAAACTCGCTGCGCGCGCTCGTGAAGCACCTCGACGGCATTTCCGATGACGCGATCGCCGAACTGAACATTCCGACCGGGATTCCCCTCGTCTACGAACTGGGCGACGATTTCATGCCGGCGGAGCCGTCCCGCTACCTCGACCCGAATGCTGCCGCCGAGGGTGCAGCCGCGGTGGCCGCGCAGGGCAAGCACTGAATCATCCGACCTCAACCACCCAACAGAACGGGCGTGACAACGTGGCCAGGAAAGACTCCAACCGCATCCTCGAAATCCGGGAGAAAGCGAATCAGCAGCGTCGTGAGCAGCAGCGCGTGGAAAAGCGCAAGACGATTCTGATCCAGTCCGGTATCGCCGTCGGGATCATCGTGGTCGTCGCGGCGGTCGTCGGAGGCATCCTCTGGGCTCAAAGCTCCCGCACGCCGTCCGCGCCGCCCACCGCGAGCGGGACGATTTCACTGCAGGGCACGCCGAACATCCCGTTCGGTATCAGCGGCACTGCCGTGACGGTGGGGATGGCGGGCGCGCCGGTCACGATCGATCTGTACGAGGACTATTCCTGCCCGCACTGCGCAGACTACGAGGCGGCCGTCGGGCCGACCCTCTTGAAGCTCGTCGCCAGCGGCGATGCGATCGTGAACTTCCATCCGATCAAGATCGTCACCGGGTACGGGCTCGCCGCAGGTTCTGCTGCGGCGTGCGTTGCCGAGAATAATGCGCAAAAGTGGCCGGACTTCCACACGGCGTTGTTCGCGAACCACAGCCAGACGTCTGACGGTTGGGGGGCGAAGGACTTCGTTGCCTTCGCCGGCTCGATGGGCATCACCGACAAGGACACGGTGGCGTGCATCACGGATGCGCGCTATACGGACTGGATCACCTCCAACACGGCTGCGTCCCGCGATGCTGGCGTCACCGGCACTCCGACGCTCTTCATCAACGGCAAGCAGCAGTCGAGCCTTCCCGGCCCGGACCAGCTGATCGCCGCCGTGAACGCCGCCAAAGGTTAACCGCACCCCCACCGCTCACTTTCATCATTCAGGAGCGTGTGTGACGCAAGTCAACTCGCGGGGAGAGCGAACAGGGTGATCGCCGCCATGAGCACGGCGATGATGCCGAATCCGACCTTTCGCCACCAACCCGCCGAGGTGCGGTGGGCGATGACCGCTTCGATCGCGTAGTACGCGGCGAAGGCGCGAGAGGCGACCGTGACGAGCACGAGCAGCGGCAGCGTGCTGATGAGGGCGATCGCCAGCACCCCGGTGATGAGGTAGGGCCGCGGACCGGAAAACCAGTGACCGAAGCCGCGCAGGTTGCCGTCCGCGGCAGAAACGTCGGCGATGGCCGCGCTGAACTGGCTCAGGATGGCGGAAAGCACGAGCGGCAGGATTAGCCAGGGTGCTGCGCGGGCCGTGATCGTCAGCAGCGTGTCATCCGCGCCCGCGGCGGTGCCGAGCCCCATCACCGGGGTTGCGACGATCACGAAGGCCACATAGATTCCCGCGGCGACCAGTTGAGCGACCCTCGACGCGCGGATTCTGGTTCGCGCGTCGTAGTGGCTCTTCAGGAAGCGCACGGTTTCGAAACCCTGCACGGTGATCACGGTGCCGCCCAAAATCAAAAGGATCATCCACGGATCGGTGTCCGGGATCGGCGGCAGAGTCAAACTGCCTTCGCCGATCAAGCCAGCATCGTGGACCAGGAGCGCGACCACGAGGACCGCAGTGAGGGCGAGCACGGTGGTCAGCGAGTACCGGTCCAGGCGGTCGAGACCCCGGAATCCGCGGAACGAACCGATCGCGACGATGAGCACGACGGCGGCGCCCGCAATCACGGACTCCAGCACGGTGTCGCCGCCGGATTCGAAGAACCCCACGATGTACTGGGCCATGATCCTCAGGTACAGCGCCACCGAGATCACGTACGCGACGACGATCACGGCGTCGCCGACCCGGTTGATGAGGGCGGTCGCCGCGTCGAGGGTGCCTTCCTCCTCCGCGGTTTCGACGGCGGTGACGTTGTGGCGGATCACCGTGCCGACGAACCAGGCGAGCACGCTGATGCCGATGGCGCCGACGAGGGCGAGAGCCCCGAGGGTGCGTTCCAGGATCGGGATGATGATGAGCAGCCCTGATCCGAGAATCGATGCCAGCGGGGTCACGGTCGCGGCGAGCACCCGTCGCAACGGGGGCGAGCCCGTGGCGGGTCTCGCGCGGGACGTCATCAGGAGGCGGGGTAGCTAACCTGCCAGTCGCCCGTCGCCAGGTACTGGACCTTTTTCGCGATCGACACCGCGTGGTCGGCGAAACGTTCGTGGTATCGGGATGCGAGGGTGGCGTCCACGGTGTCTTCGGCTCCGCCCTTCCACGACTCGCTGAGGACCTTCTCGAACACGCTCAGGTGCAGTTCGTCGATGCGGTCGTCGTCGTTGCGGATCTCCTCCGCGATGCGCACATCCTCGGTTTCGAGCAGCAGGGTGAGCTTCCTGGCCACCTCCACGTCGAGGCGCCCCATTTCGGCGAACGTTGACCGCAGCGTCTTCGGGACGACCTTTTCCGGGAAACGGTATCGGGCCAGTTGGGCGATGTGTTCGCTCATGTCGCCCATCCGTTCGAGGGATGCGGAGATCCGCAGGGCGCTCACGACGATGCGCAGGTCGCGCGCTACGGGTTGCTGTCTGGCGAGGATGTTGATCGCCAGTTCGTCGAGGCTGACCGTGAGTTCATCGATTTTGTCGTCGTCGGCGATGACAGTTTCGGCAAGTGTCACGTTCGACTCGTTGAACGCGCTCACCGCGTTCTCGATCGACTTTTGCACGAGAGCGGCGATGTCGACGAGGCGGTCCTGCACCTCGCGCAACTCCTGCTGGAACACTTCGCGCATTGTCGATCCTTTCCTGCGGTTCGCTATCGGATGCCGTCATCCTCACTCCCCGAGGTTAACAACTGGTGACCACAACGTGAACGTTCGGCTGTTTCACTGCCCGCTGGCACCCGTCGGTCACTTCTCCACGAGGAAGTAACTAATCTAGTCGCTATGGACTCCACCTGGCTGGTGCCCGCCGCACTCGCGTTCGGTGTCGTTGTCGGGGCGGGAATCGTCACCATCGTCTACCTTGCTGCGCGTCGCGGTGATCGAGCGGTCAAGGTGGTCTCCCCTTCGGTGCCGGATGGCGTCGATCAGGTCATCGATGCGCTGGATTCGGGCGGGGTGGTTCTCGACCCGTCGAACAACGTGGTGAAGGCGAGCCCGGGCGCCCTCGCGTTCGGGTTGGTGTGGAACCAGGCTCTCGTGCATCCGGAACTGGTGGCGATCGTGGATCGGGTGCGCAAGACCGGGGAGTCGGTCAGCGAGGAGCTTGAGCTTCCGCGCGGCCCGCTGGGTGATGCGAACATCTACCTGTTCGTTCGCGCTGCGAGGCTCGGTTCGCGGTATGTGCTGTTGCTCGCGGAGGACCGCACGGAGGGTTACAAACTGGATGCTGTCCGCCGCGACTTCGTCGCCAACATCAGCCACGAGCTGAAGACGCCCATTGGCGCGGTGAGCCTTCTCGCTGAGGCGCTGCAGGCGGCGGCGAAGGAGCCGGACCAGGTGAAGCGTTTCGCGAAGCGGCTGACGAAGGAGTCGGACCGGCTGGCGAGGATCACCCAGGAGATCATCGAGTTGTCGCGGTTGCAGGCCGCGGATGCGCTGAGCAAACCGGAGACCGTGGAGATCGATCACGTCGTCGCTGCGGCAATCGACCAGAACCGGGTGGTCGCCGAGGCGCGCAATGTGACGATGGCCAGCGGCGGGGATGCCGGGATCCAGGTTTTCGGCGACGAGTCGCTTCTCGTGGTGGCCGTGCACAACCTCATTTCGAATGCGATCGTGTATTCGTCGAAGGGGTCGCGCGTGGGGATTGGCGTGAGCAGCGTCGACGGGATTGTGGAGATTGCGGTCACCGATCAGGGAATTGGCATCCCGCCGGAGGAGCTGGATCGCGTTTTCGAGCGGTTCTACCGGATCGACCCGGCCCGGTCGCGGCACACCGGCGGAACCGGGTTGGGGTTGAGCATTGTGAAACACGTGGTCCAGAATCACGGAGGGGACGTTCGGGTGTGGTCCCAGCACGGGTACGGGTCGACGTTCACGATCCGGCTGCCTGAGGCGAGCCATGCCACGTCGGCGTCGTTGGGTGAGATTGCGTGACCCATATTCTGATCGTCGAGGATGAGCGGTCGCTCAGCGAGCCCCTTGCCTTCCTTCTGCAGCGCGAGGGGTACCGAACGACGATCGCGAAGGACGGTCCCGGCGCGATCGCCGCGTTCGATCGGGAGTCCCCGGATCTGGTCCTGCTGGATCTCATGCTTCCCGGGTTCCCGGGAACTGAGGTGTGCCGGCAGGTGAGGGCGAAGTCGAGCGTCCCGATCATCATGCTCACGGCGAAGGACAGTGAGAGTGACATCGTGGTGGGCCTGGAACTGGGTGCCGACGATTACATGACGAAGCCGTATTCGTCGCGGGAACTGCTGGCCCGTATCCGCGCTGTGCTTCGACGCCAACTCGATGTCGGCGAGGGTGCGGATGCGGTGCTCACCCGAGGCGATGTCGAGATGGATGTGGAGAGGCATTCGGTTGCCGTTCGCGGCGCCCAGGTGCCTATGCCGCTCAAAGAGTACGAACTGCTGGAGTTTTTTCTGCGCAATGCCGGTCGGGTGCTGACGCGCGGCCAGTTGATCGAGCGGGTGTGGGGGGCCGACTATGTGGGCGACACGAAGACGCTGGATGTGCACGTGAAACGCATCCGCGGACGCATCGAACTCGATCCGGCGAATCCGGTGATGCTCGTGACGGTGCGGGGGCTCGGGTACCGGTTCGAGGAGTGAGGCCTACGGCGCGGGGGTGCTCTCCGGCGCGAGGCTCGCGTACTCGCCGTTAGGTGCGAGCACGGGGAGCCACATTTGTTTGCCCGTGACGTCGCCGTATTGGAAGAACACCGGGAACAGGCTTCCCGCCGGCGCGGCGATTCCGCTCAGGACGAGCTTGCCGGCGTCGGGCCCGCCGAGGCTTTTCACGGAGTTCGCGTTCACGAAGACGCTGTCGTTGACTTTCGTCTTGTCGGCGTTCTCGTACTGCACGTTCACGTCGACGCCGTACGCGGAATGGTTGACGACGTTGATGAGGAGGCTGGCGGTTTTGCCGTCCGCGGTCACGAGGGCCGTGTTTTCGAGCTGGATGTCGCCGATGGTCGCACTGATGCCGTCGCTCGCGTCGTATTTCGTCGTCGTCGCCTGGTCGGTGATGAAGGTGCAGCCCGTCGTGCCGATGGCCAACAGGGCGACGAGGGCGGCGCTCGCGGCCAGACGTGCTCTCACAGGTTCCTCCGAGTGTGAAAATCGGTGCCGTCCGCGGGGTATGCGACCCACGGACTCTGTTGCGAGTTTAGCCTAGCGCCCGCGGCCCCCGGGGCGAGGATTGGCCATCCGGCCGCTCAGCCCCCTGTGGTAAACTTTTGGTCGCGGAATGGAGCCTATTCAATGCTTTTCGAAGTCGGCGAGACTGTCGTTTACCCCCATCACGGGGCAGCAACCATCACAGAGGTCAAGAAGCGCACCGTTCGAGGTGAAGAGAAGCTCTATCTGAAACTCAACGTCACTCAGGGCGACCTCACCATCGAAGTTCCCGCCGAGAACGTCGACCTCGTCGGCGTCCGGGATGTCATCGGGCGCGAAGGCCTCGACAAGGTTTTCGAAGTCCTGCGCGCACCGTTCACGGAGGAGCCCACCAACTGGTCACGCCGGTACAAGGCGAACCTCGAGAAGCTCGCCTCCGGCGACGTCATCAAGGTTTCCGAAGTCGTTCGCGACCTGTGGCGCCGCGACCAGGACCGCGGCCTTTCCGCCGGCGAGAAGCGGATGCTCGCGAAAGCCCGTCAGATTCTCATCTCCGAGCTCGCGTTGGCCGAGAAAACCGACGAAGAGAAGGCATCCAGCGTTCTCGACGAGGTCCTCGCCTCCTAGATCCGTCGGGCGGCGCGCTCCTCGTGCAACGAGGTTTGCGACAGCGCCGAAAGCAACGGCAACCCCGATAGATTGCTCCACCCGGCCGTCCAGGTGAGTTGCGATGCAACATCCCACACGGTGGAACTTGGATCGCGCAACGCCGCGACCTCGCTCGTGCGGTTCTCGTGGTGCGACGCCGTTTCCGCACTGCGCTGTGCGATCCCCGTGAACCGGTATCCGTGGCCGGGCAACGCCTCGAAGGCATCCAATTCGGAGACGACGGCAAGCGAAGCGAGGTAGTGGTCGATCGGGCTGCCGTCCGGCGTGCCGCCCAAACCGATGCCGGGGAACTGGTTCGGCAACAGCAGGTCGCCGAGGAACACCACGTCCCATTCGTCGTCGACGAACGCGAGATGCCCCGCGGTGTGGCCCGGCGTGTGTACCGCGCGCACGGCGCGGCCCGGAATATCCAGAAGCTCGCCATCCTCCAGCAACCGGTCGGCCGTGAACGACGGCCAGCGGCTGCGCAAGTGGGCTGCCTGCAGCAACTCCGCCCGACGGTCATCCGGCACACCCCAACCGGCGAGCCGTGCGAGAACCTCCTCGTCGGCCAGCGGAGCGGACAACTCGTCGATGCCGTCCTGCTCGATCCGGTGCAGGGCGACGGGAGCTCCGGTCGCTGCCCTGATCCTCGCCGCCATCCCCAGATGGTCGGGGTGAAGGTGCGTGACCGTCACCGACGAGACATCCGACAGCGAACGCTCCAGCGTGCCGAGAACTTCCCCGAGCCCGGCCCAGTTCTCGTCGGTATCCCACCCCGTGTCGATGAGGTGCACGCCGCCGCGGGCATCCACCAGCACGTAGCTGAGCGTGAAGTGGGGCAGCGTGCCCGGCTGGCGAAGGCCGTAACAGAACAGCCCATCCCGAACCTGCTCGAGGGGCGGAACCCCGTCGCCCGCTGCGGCCTGAAACTGGGAGTCGCTCGTGGGTTGCATCCCTTCGATGCTAGTCGACACCATCCGTCGCCCCGCAGGGTCAGCAAGTAGGCTTTGCCTGTGACAGTGCGCCTCTACGACTCCCGGTCGCAAACCGTGACCGACCTCGACCCCATCACTCCCGGCGAGGTCGGAATTTACGTGTGCGGTCCGACCGTGCAGTCGAGCCCGCACATCGGCCACTTGCGTTCCGCGCTCGTCTACGACCTGTGGCGGCGGTGGCTCACCTACCGCGGATTCCGCGTGACTCTCGTGCGCAACGTCACCGACATCGACGACAAAATACTCGCGAGCGCGGCGGATGATCCGGAACAGTGGTGGGCGCTCGCGTACCGCTTCGAGCTGGAATTCTCCGCAGGATATGCGGCACTCGGCATTCTGCCGCCGACGTATGAACCGCGCGCGACCGCGAGCATCGGCCAGATGCACGAACTCATCCAGCGTCTCATCGACGCCGGCCACGCCTACCCGGCGCCGGATGGCTCGGGCGACGTGTACTTTGACACGAGTTCCTGGCCGAGCTATGGCGAACTCACGAGGCAAAAGCCCGACGACATGGAGCCGGCGGCGGATTCCGACCCGCGCGGCAAGCGCGACCCCCGCGACTTCGCCCTGTGGAAGGGTCACAAGCCGACCGAGCCGGAATCGGCGGCCTGGCCGTCGCCGTGGGGTTCCGGCCGACCGGGCTGGCACCTGGAGTGCTCGGCGATGGCATCCCGCTACCTGGGCAGCCACTTCGACATTCACGGCGGGGGACTGGACCTGCGCTTCCCGCACCACGAGAACGAACTCGCCCAGTCCACGGCGGCCGGCGACAGGTTTGCCAACTACTGGGTGCACAACGGGCTCGTGAACGTCGGCGGCCAGAAAATGTCCAAGTCGCTCGGCAACTCGATCTTTGCCGCCGAGTTCCTGGAGAAGGCGCGACCGCTCGTGGTGCGCTACTACCTGGGTGCGGCGCACTACCGCTCGACGATCGACTACCACGACGGTTCCCTCGTCGAGGCGGAGGCCGCACTGGAGCGAATCGAAGGATTCCTCGCCCGGGCCGACCGGCGACTGGCGGAAGCCGGCTCAACGGGCAGCGGCGCAGGCAGTGGCGCCCAGGTCATTCCTGAGGCGTTTGCCGCGGCGATGGATGACGACCTTGCCGTGCCGCAGGCGCTCGCCGTTCTCCACGACACGATTCGGGCCGGCAACGCCGCACTCGATGCGGACGATGTCGAATCGGCCGCCCGGCGCCGCGGCGAAGTGTTCGCCATGACGGAGGTGCTCGGCCTGAACCCGCACGTCGAGCCCTGGAACACGGCCCAGTCCGGTGAGGCGGCGCCCGCTCTTGCGCGGCTCGTCGAGCTGTTGATCGCGGACCGGGATGCGGCGCGTGCCGCAAAGGACTTCGCCTCCGCGGATCGGATTCGCGACGAGTTGGCCGGTGCCGGCATCCAGCTCGAGGACACCCCCACCGGAACCCAATGGAGCATCGCGTGAAGAATCCCGCACCGAAGCACGGGCGCCCCGGTGCCGTGCGCAAGAAGAGCCGCGGGCCGCAGGTCGGGTCCGGCGGGCAGGGCAGGCAGGCGCTCGAGGGGAAGAAGCCGACCCCCAAAGCGGAGGATCGCCCGTACCATCCGGCAGGGAAACGCAAGGCGGCAGCTGAGCGCTATGAGGCGTCCGGCGGCAAGCGGCAGGCGGGTCGGAGTGGTCAGGCGGATCGGTCCGGTCGGGGCGGCCAGCCTGGCGAATCGCAGCGGATGCGGCGCCCCAAGTCGTCGGACGAATTCGAGTACGTCACGGGCCGCAACTCCGTTCTGGAGGCGCTTCGGGCATCCATTCCGGCGACCGCCCTGTACATCGCGTCCCGCATCGAGTACGACGACCGGGTGAAAGAGGTCATGGGGATCGCCACGAAACGCGGCCTGCCCATCCTCGAGGTGATGCGGCCGGAACTCGACCGGCTCGCCGGGTTCGACTCCGTGCATCAGGGCCTCGCGCTCAAAGTGCCGCCGTACGAGTACGCGCATCCGATCGAACTGCTCGACAAGGTGATCGGCCAGGGCAAGGTGCCGTTGTTCGTCGCCCTCGACGGGATCACGGATCCGCGGAACCTCGGCGCGATCATCCGCTCGGTGGCGGCGTTCGGCGGGCACGGCGTGATCGTGCCTCAGCGGCGTTCGGTGGGGATGACGGCGGCGGCATGGAAAACGTCGGCCGGCGCCGCGGCGCGCACGCCCGTCGCCATGGCGAGCAACCTCACGCAGACGTTGAAGGCGCTGAAGGAGCGCGGGGTATTTGTGCTCGGCCTGGATGGCGGAGGCGATGTTGCGCTACCGGGGCTGACCTGGGCGAAGTCGCCGCTCGTTGTGGTCGTCGGGAGCGAAGGCAAAGGCCTGTCGCGGCTCGTGACCGAGACATGCGATGCGGTTGTCTCGATCCCGATCGCCGCATCGACCGAATCCCTCAACGCGGGGATCGCCGCGAGCGTCACCCTCTACGAAATTTCGAAGCAAAGAGCTTCCGCCACGAAGTCGACCTGACGCCCGGGACGGGCGTCAGCGCTGGCGTCGCAGCGAAGACCAGAAATGGTCTTCGCTCATTGCACCAGCGCGCTACGCCTCGAGGGCTTGGATGATGTCCTCGTAGATATCGTCGATGTGCTCGAGACCGATCGAGATCCGCACGATCCCTCCGCCGGGCTTCGCCTCCGTGGCGACCGGACGGTGCGTGAGCGACGCCGGATGCTGTGCGAGCGTGTCGATTCCGCCGAGCGAGACCGCGTGGCTCACGAGCTTGAGCGACTCGATGAACTTCGTCGCGGCGTCGTAGCCGCCAGCCAGGTCAAGGGAGAGCATCGAGCCCGGGCCCTCGGACTGCGTGCCGATCAAGCCTTCGGGGTCGCATCCGGGAAGCGTCGGGAACAGCACGCGGGCCAGCGCCGGGTGGCCGTTCAGCCGCTCCGCGAGCGCCGTGGCCGTCTCCTGCTGCGCGCGCACCCGGAGTGGCATCGTGCGAAGCCCGCGGTGCAGCAGGTACGCGGCGAACGCGTGGAGCAGCCCGCCGGTGAGCGCCCGAACGTGGCGCAGGCGCGGGGCCCACTCCTCGTTCGTGGCGATCACGCCGCCCATGACGTCCCCGTGACCGCCGATGTACTTGGTGGCGCTGTGCAGCACGAGCGTCGCACCGTGCTCGATCGGCCGCTGCAGCACGGGGGTGGCGAACGTGTTGTCGACGAGTACGGGCACATCCCCTGCGCCAGCGACCGCCTTCGCAATGTTCACGAGTTCCAGGGTCGGGTTCGCCGGGGTTTCGATCACGACGAGGCCGGTGTCGGGCTGGATCGCCGCAGCGATTTCGTCCACGCTGTGCACCCAGGTCACGGTCGTGCCCATGAGACCGTTGTCGAGCACGTGGTCGGTTCCGCCGTAAAGGGGGCGGAGCGCAACGACGTGAGGTTTGCCCGCCGTCACGCTCGCGAGCAGGCACGCGGCGAGTGCGGCCATGCCGGTGGCGAACGCCACAGCGGTCTCCGAGCCTTCGAGGTTCGCGAGCGCCGTCTCGAACCGGGCGACCCCAGGCTGCCACAGCCGCTGGTACACCGCAGACTGGCCCGGCTCCAAAGTGCCGCCGGTCGCGAGGTTCTCGTACGAGTCGCCCCCCAGTTCGACGCTCGGCAACGGGTTCGTGGTGGAGAGGTCGATCGTGGGGACGTGGGAACCGGACTCGATCACGCCCTCCATTCCGGCGTGGACGGCGCGGGTTTCCAGGTGGGGTTTCGAAGGCTGCATGACTCGACCAAAACAGAATCCGCGACAAACTTCAAGCCCGCCGCAAGATCCGCTACGCAGCCGCCACGATGGTTGCGTGTTCTGCGACAGAATGGGGTGATGGATGACATTGATCGCAGAATCCTTCGCGCCCTTTCCAGCAATGCCCGGATGTCCGGCACGGCCCTCGCGTCGACCATCGGCGTCGCCGAGTCCACCGTGTCACTGCGCATCCGGCGGCTGCAGGCGGAGGGCTACCTGCTCGGCTACCACGCCGAACTGAATGTGGCAGCGCTCGGGATGACCGTGCAGGCGCTCATTTCCGTGCGCCTTGTCTCCATTATCCGGGAGGATGTCGAGTCGTTCCGCGATGAGGCACCGAACTGGCCTGGCGTGCTCGGGCTGTTCCACATGGCCGGCGTCGATGATTTCCTGTTGCATGTCGCCGCCCGGGACTCCTCCGAGCTGCGGGACTTCGTGCTGGAGCACCTGGCCGGGCATCCCGCCGTCGCCAACACCGAAACGAACCTCATTTTCGACCACGTGAACGGCCGCGGCCTCGAGCACTTCCTGGCCTGACTGTACCGGTCAGACGCGGTCTCGCCAGTCCTCCTCGTCGATGACCGCCGTGGGGAGCGTGAACGCGCCGGTCGGCGGGTCGATGACGGTCGCTTCGTCGCGGCGATGTTGCAGGACCGTCTCGATGTACGAGCTGACCGCTTCGGCCAGCGGGACATCCCTGCGGTCGTTCTGAGACAGAAACCAGCGGTGTTCGAGCATCTGGTGGAACACTTCGGCCGGCTCCAGCTTTCCCTTCAACTCGCGGGGGATTGCCCGCGTCACCGGTTCGAACACCGTCGCGAGCCACTCGTGCGCAGACATTTCTTCGTCCGGGTGACCGTCGAAATGTGTCGCCGCGTACGCGTCCAGATCGTTGAGCAGGCGCCGCGCCTGGTTCTCCTCGACATCCAGCCCGGTGAGCCGAAGCAGCCGCCGCTGGTGGTGGCCGGCATCCACGACCTTCGGCTGGATGACGACCTGGCTTCCGGTTTCCGCCGTCTTAATCGCGAGCTCCTCAATGTCGAACCCGAGGTCGTTGAGCCGTTCGACTCGTTTCGCGATGCGCCAGCGCTCGGTGGAGGAGAACGATTCGGAACTGGTGAGCTCCTTCCACAGGGTCCGGTACGCCGCGAGGATGCCGTTGCTCACCGCGATCGGGTCGGTGGATTCGTCGAGGCGCCCGCCCGCGGCGAGGTCCAGCAGTTCGCCGGCGATGTTCACCCGCGCGATCTCCAGGTCGTGTTCGCGCTGGCCGTCCGAGAGGGTGTCGTAGAGGTTCCCGGTTTCCGCGTCCACCAGGTAGGCGGCGAACGCTCCGGCATCCCGGCGGAACAGCGTGTTCGACAGGGACACATCGCCCCAGAAGAACCCGATGATGTGGAGCCGCACGAGCAGCACGGCGAGCGCGTCGATGAGACGGGTGGCGGTGTCCGGCCGAAGCGTTTGCGAGTACAGCGCGCGGTAGGGCAGCGAAAACTTCAGGTGCCGCGTGACGAGCACCGACTCGAGCGCGTTCCCGTGCACATCGGACCGGTTCGTGATGACGGCCACCGGTTCCACGCACGGCACATCCATCCGCTGAAGCGTTCTCAGCAGTTCGTACTCTCGGCGCGCGAGGTCCTCGGATGTCTCCTTGATGGCCACGATGTATCCGCTGAGGTGCGCGAAACGCACCAGGTGCCGGGACAAGCCTTTCGGCAGTGCGGCGATGGTGTCCTCCGGCCACGCATCCAGGGGCAGACCCCACGGAAGGTCGAGCAACGCAGGGTCGACGATTGCCGACGTGATGTTGAGCGAGGCGCTCCCGGTCACTTCGTCGGCTCGACGGCTTTCTTGCTCAGCCGCTCACCCGTCTCCGTGTTGAACACGTGGATGTGGTCCGGTTGCGGCGTGATGAACACGTTGTCGCCAGCGTTCGGATGCACTCGGCCATCCACCCGGGCGACAATGTCGACGCGGTTGCCCCGCACCTCGGTGTGCCCGTACAGGTAGCCGTCGGCACCGAGTTCTTCGACGATGTCGACCTCGACGGGGAGGCCGTCGCCGCTCGTGGACACGATGACATCTTCCGGCCGCACGCCGATCGTCACCATCGAGCCCGTGGCGTCCGCAAGCGTCGCGCGGTCGACTTTGGCGGTCGCGGTGCCGAACTTGAGCCCGCCGTCGACGATGTCGACGTCGAACAGGTTCATCGCGGGGGATCCGATGAATCCGGCGACGAACACGTTCTGCGGTTTCGCGTACAGGTCGCGCGGGGTTCCGACCTGCTGAAGCAGGCCATCCTTGAGGACCGCAATCCGGTCGCCCATGGTGAGCGCCTCAGTCTGGTCGTGGGTCACATACACGGTCGTGACGCCGAGGCGGCGGGTGAGCGAGGCGATCTGAGTGCGGGTCTGCACGCGCAGCTTCGCGTCCAGGTTGGAGAGCGGCTCATCCATGAGGAACACCTGCGGGCTCCGCACGATCGCCCGACCCATGGCGACACGCTGACGCTGGCCACCGGAGAGCGCTTTCGGCTTGCGGCCGAGGTAGTCTTCCAGGTCGAGAAGCTTTGCGGCTTCAAGCACGCGTGAGGCCCGTTCTTCCTTGTTGACGCCGGCGATCTTGAGGGCGAATCCCATGTTTTCGGCGACCGTCATGTGCGGGTAGAGCGCGTAGTTCTGGAACACCATGGCGATGTCGCGGTCTTTCGGCGGCATGTCGGTGACGTCGCGATCGCCGATCAGAATGCGACCGTCGTTGACCTCTTCGAGGCCGGCGAGCATGCGCAGGGAAGTGGACTTGCCGCATCCGGACGGGCCGACGAGAACGAGGAATTCGCCGTCCGCGACGTCCAGGTCGAGCTTGTCGACGGCAGGGCGCTCCTGCCCCGGATAGATTCGGCTTGCCTTGTCAAAGGTGACTGATGCCATGGTTGTTCTTCTCCTTCACCGGCAGGTACGTGCCGGACGATCCGTAGTGAATGGATGCGCGCCCTCCGAGCGGGGTGACGCGTTCCGCCATTATGGCACCCGTTCGAGGCGCATGCGAGTTTCTTTGCCGCGACGGGTGGCTAGGCTATACAGGGACCTTGCCGTAAGTTTTCAGCTTCGAGGGTCTAGCATCGTCCCGTCAGCTCGGGGGGCTGCCTAAGTTTGTCCGACCGTTGAGTGAGGTTTGTTGTGAGTAGCGGTGTCGGCCCTTCGCGGCCCAGCAAGAATGAGCGGCGCAGCGCGGCGCGCGACAAGGCACGGCAGTTGCGGGAAGAACAAAAGAAGAAGGACCGCAGAAACAGGCTCATCCTGCAGGGCAGCCTTTTCGTAGTTGTACTCGCCATTGTCGCCGCGGTCGTCCTCGTCATTACGAGCACGATGCGCCCGCCGGCTCCCGGCCCGCACAACATGCTGAGCGACGGCATCAAGATCGGCGAGGGTTTCCACGCAGTGAAGACGTCGGCTCTGCAGCCGAGCGCCGAGCCGGTCCCGTTCCCGTCCAACCAGCCGTCGTCGGTTCTGGATATCCGCATGTACGTCGACTACATGTGTCCGATTTGCGGCAACTTCGAGAAGGCGAACGCGGACCAGATCAAGAAGCTGGTGCAGGATGGTGCGGCCACTGTGGAGATTCACCCGGTGGCGATCCTCGACCGCGCGTCGACGGGCACGAAATATTCGACGAGGGCGGCGAACTCGGCAGCGTGCGTCGCCGACCTTTCTCCGGACAACTTCTTCGACTTCAGCGCGCTTCTGTTCGTTCATCAGCCGAAGGAGAATTCGCCCGGACTTGACGACAACTCGTTGATCGGCCTGGCGAAGGAGGCCGGGGTTTCCCAGTTCACGCAGGTTTCCAGCTGCATCAAGGATCAGACGTTCAAGAACTGGGTCGCAGGGGCGACGGACCGTTTCAACAGCAACCCGTTCCCGAACGTGGCAACGCAGCCGCCGCAGCACGGCACGCCGACGATTTTCGTGAACGGGCAACTGTACGAGTACACGTTCGATCAGACGACGGGCGCATTCGACCCGGCCCAGTTCACCGCGTTCCTCACAAAGGTGCTGGGTGCGAGCTTCTCCGATACGTCTGCACCGTCACCGTCGCCGAGCCCGTCGCCGACGCCGTAGAAGTTCGTGACCCACCAGCTCTCGCACAATGAGGCCCGCCGCGGTGCGGTGCAGACGCTCAGTGTGGCGCGGGTGGCGGCGGGCGTGGCCCCGGAGACGAATCTGACGGAGAAGTGTTCATGAGCAGGACTGAGAAGTCACCGAAGCTCCCGCCGAGGTGGGTCGTTCGCATCGCCTGGAACGTGCACCGTGCCATCTACACGGTGACCGGTGGTCGCCGTGGGTTGTGGCCGGCAGAGCCCAGGAAGTGGGGAGCGATGCGCGTCACCACGATTGGTCGCCGCACGGGCAGGGAGCGCAGCGTCATCCTCGGCTATTTCGAGGACGGGCCGAACCTCGTCACCATGGCCATGAATGGGTGGGGCGAAGGCGAACCGGCCTGGTGGCTCAACCTGCTCGCGAATCCGGAGGCGACCGTCGTTTTGGCGGACGGTGAACGGGCCGTGAGCGCAGCCGCGGCGAAAGGCGCTGAGCGGGAACGCCTGTGGGCGCGGTGGCGCGCGCTGGATCACGGTCTCGAGGGCTACGCGAAGATGCGCTCTACGGAGACCGCAGTCGTCGTGCTCAGTCCGCGAGCCTGACGGGGCACACCGCTGGTACCTTAGCCCCGTGACCCACAAGCTCACCCGCGACGAGGCGCGCCGCATTGCGGTGCAGGCGCAGCTGCTGGATGCGAATCGCCCGGGCGATGTCGTGGAGGTCGCCGAGACGCTCGGCGCGATCAAGATCGACCCGACCGCGACGATCGCGCCCGCAGAGCACAGCATCCTGTGGTCGCGGATCGGGCCGAGCTACGACCTGATCCAGCTGTCGAAGGCCGTCGAGCGGGATCGGCTGCTGTTCGAGTTTGACGGTGCGTTTCGACCGACAAGTCTGCTGCCGCTCATGCTGCCGGGGATGCGGCGGTGGCCGCAGCGGGCGAGCCACCGCGAGTGGCTGGAGGCGAACGACAGCTTCCGCATGGACGTGCTCGCCCGGTTGCGTGCGGAAGGTCCGCTGCTCGCATCCGACATCCCCGACACCGCTACCGTCACGCGCGGGACGGAATCTGGCTGGTATGGGACCGGGCAGGTGGTTCACATGCTCGACTTTCTGATGCGGCAGGGCGAGGTCGCGATCGTCGGGCGTGCGGGCCGCCATCGGCGCTGGGATCTCGCCGAGCGCGTCTATCCGCAGAACCTGCCCGACTATTCGCTCGAGGATGCGGAGCGGATGCTGCAGGAGCGCCGCCTGCAGGCCGCCGGCATCGCGAAGCAGAAGTCGCCGTGGACGCCCGTCGGCGAGGTTGGGGAGCCGGCGGTGGTGGAGGGCAGCGCGTGGAAATTCCGCGTCGACCCGGAGGCGCTGACCGCGCTGGACGACGACCCTGGCGGAAGGGTGGCGTTCCTCAACCCCTATGACGGCATGCTGTTCGACCGTCCGCGTTTGAAGGAGATTTTCGAGTTCGAGTACGTGCTGGAGCAGTTCAAGCCGAAGCCTGAGCGCACGTACGGTTTCTTCGCGTATCCGATCCTCATGGGGGATCGGTTCGTCGGGATGCTCGACGCTGTGGCCGGGGACAAGCTCACCGTGAATGCCGTGCACGAGTTCCTGCCGTTCGACGCGGAGGAAGACGAGATGGTGCGGGCAGAAATCGACGGACTGGCCGAGTGGCTGGGGTTGGAGGTTTCGGCGTGGTGATCAGAGCGCGAGCAGTCGGTCGGTCTCGCCGAACACTTCGAGCCCCGCGCAGTCGCCGACGCCCTCGATGAGGACGGTGCCGTCGCGGTCGGTGTGCCGGAACTCGATGCGGGCATCCAGGGTCTCTTCGACCCGCTGGTGCATGGCGGTGCGCACGGGGGCGTGCAGGAGGCCGCCGCGCACGCGTTCGGCGGTGAGGTCGAGTACGCCGTCCGGGCCGCTCACCGACCACCGCACGTGGCTGTCGTCGATCGTGAGGGAGCGTTCGGTGGACCGGTTGTAGGTGGTCCACTTGTGCAGGCTGCCGCCGTGCCGGAATCCGATGATGGATCCGCGGAACGACCCGCGCAGCCAGGGAATAATGGCGACGGAGGCGATGAGCGAGGCATCCGTGTTGTCGTGGGCGGCGCCGTCGCCGGTCGTGGTGTCGATGTGGTTGCTGGCCATCCAGACGTAGCCGGCCGGGAACGCTTTGCCCCAGTCTTTCTCGATGTAGCCGCGGCCCTCATCGAAGGAGGTGGCGACGCCTTCGACCTCGAGCGTGCCGCGCAGTTCGTGGCCGAACGAGACGATGCCGTGGAAGCATTCCATGAACGGTACGAGCCCGTACCAGCCCATGATGCCCGGCTCGCGTGCGGTGACCGGCCACGGCACCATCGGTGTCGCGTAGTCGATGCGGCCCTTCAGTTGCGGCAAGTCGAGCGTGATGCCTTCGGACGAGAAGTGGTTGCCGCCCACGTGGACGTCGAACGCACGATCGGATGCCCGAAACTCCTCGACCGGAAATCGGTGGTACCAGGAACGCCCGGTGAGCCCGTCGAGCACCTGCACGAAGGCTTCGTCGCGCGGGGTGTCTTCGTGAGTTTCGTCGTCACCGGTCGCAAGCCCGCGGAAGATGCCGGGGATGACCGCCCACCGCTGCGAGCGATCCACCGACACGAGCTTGTTGTACCAGCCCTCGAAGAACCCGCTCCGCACGCCGTCGCCGTGGTAGGCCTCGGGATACCGGATGCCGCGAAGCGTGGCTGCTGGGGTGCGCATGGGACAAGCCTAGGTCGAAGGAAGTCTCGAGCCCCCTGTCGGATTCGAACCGACGACCCCCGCTTTACAAGAGCGGTGCTCTGGCCAACTGAGCTAAGGAGGCGAATAACCTCCCCAATAGTAACGGGAGCAGCGAGGCGTCCAGGCCTCAGTTGTCCTTCGGTTCGAAGCTGAGCGACACCGAATTCATGCAGAACCGGTCACCGGTCGGCGTCTGCGGCGCATCGTCGAACACATGCCCCAGATGGGAGCCGCAATTCGCGCACCGCACCTCCACACGCTCCATGCCGAGGGTCCTGTCCTTCAGGAGCACAACGGCATCCTTTTCGGTGGGAACGTAAAAGCTCGGCCATCCGCAGTGCGAGTCGAACTTCGCATCGCTGCGGAACAACTCGGCGCTGCACGCCTTGCAGCGGTACACGCCTTCGCGCTTCTCGTCGAGCAGTTCCCCGGTCCAGGGCCGCTCCGTTCCGGCCTGGCGCAGCACCGCGAACTCTTCAGGGCTCAGCGTCTCGCGCCACTCCGCATCGCTCTTCGTGACCTTGTAGTTCATGGTCGTCTCCCTCCGGGGGCCTGGTGAGCACCCTCCACCACTATTCAACCGTGATATTCGCTGACTTGTTCCCGTCATCGGCTGGTTTGCGCACCCGCCGGGCCACCTCAGGAATCTTGGGGGCGACGCGATTTAGGATGTGCACACACGAGCGAGAGCGGAGCACGAGTGGCATCCACCGAGGGACTGGCGCCCGACGACTCCGCCGGGGTCGCCGACACGGCACTCTCCCAGCGGGATTGCAGCATCCTTGACTTCGAACGAGACTGGTCGAGGCATCCCGGGGCGAAGGAGGAAGCCGTGCGTTCACAGTTTGGACTGTCGGCGGCCCGGTACTATCAAGTGCTGAACTCGCTGCTGGATTCACCGGAAGCCCTCGCGTACGACCCCATGCTGGTGAAGCGGTTGCAGCGGATGCGGCACACCAGAACGAGCGCACGAACGCTCCTGCGTGACCGCAGCGAAGACACCACCAGCCGCAGCTGACAACCAACAGAGAGAACGATGGCCAACTTTCCGCAGGACCGGTTTGACGACGTGCCGCCCGAGCTCGTGCGCGTCGGCGCGCACCGGGCCCCCCGGAAGAAAGGTCGCGGGTGGATCGGATTCGCCTGGGCCGCCGCCGCCACAGTCATCCTTACCGTGTTCGGCCTCGTCGGGCTCGCCGCCATCAACAACAACATCAACTTCGACCTCCCCTTCTTCCAGGCCGGGGAAACGCCGACACCGACACCGACACCGACACCGACGGCCAACCCGACACTCGACCCGGCCGTCCCGGTCACCATCCTCAACGGAACCGCCGTCGTCGGGCTCGCCAACCAGGTGGGCGACGCGCTCGTCGCCCAAGGATGGGAGGGCGCGCAGCAGGGCGTAGGAAGCCGCGCCAACGCCTCCACCAGCGACATTCAGGAAACCGTCGTGTACTACTCGGATCCGTCGCTGGAGGGTGCCGCGCGCGGGCTCGTGCTCGCACTCGGTGTCGGCCAGATCAGACTGTCCACGGACTTCCCCGGATCCCAGATCACCGTGGTCATCGGGGCGGATTACAAACCTGCGGGGTAACCTGTGCCGGTGGGAAACTTTCGCACCGCCGCAGCGCGGAGGACCACCGGCGCGATCATCGCCGGCACGCTCGCCCTCACCGCGGTAACCGGCTGTGCGCCCGACCGTGCCCTGAACCCGTCCGCTTCCGCCTCACCACCGTGGATTTCAACCTACGAGACGCCCAAACCGACCGAAATCGCGCCGCTGCGGGGCACCACCGTGCCCGGCGGATCCCTCGACCATGCGTCCATCGCGGCAAAAATCGACAACCACTGGGATGCGAGGCCGCAGGTCGGGCTTGAACTCACCGACCTCGTCTTCGAGGAACTCGTCGAAGGCGGAATCACCCGGTACGTGGCCGTCTGGCAGTCCATCATTCCGGAGTTGCTCGGCCCGGTGCGCTCGATCCGGCCGATGGATCCGGACATCGTGTCGCCGTTCGGCGGCATCATCTGCTACTCGGGCGGCCAGCAACGATTCGTCCGGCTCATGGAACAGACCCCCGTCTACAATGCGATTCACGGGCAGGCCGACACCGACTCCACGTTCTTCCGAACCAACACGAAAGACTCCCCGCACGATGTTCTCGTGCGCGCGCAGAAACTGCTCGCCCAGCACACCGACATCGCACCGCCCCAGCAGCAGTACGCGTACGCGCTGGATGCGGCATCCTCAACCGCCGGAAAGGACGGCGCCCCGACCGCCGCGGTCGCCTACCAGTTCTCCTACTCCTTCTACGGGTCGTGGCTCTGGAACGCGGATGCCAAACTGTGGTTGCGCACCCAGCAGGGGGACGTCGACAAGGACAGCAACGGCAACCAGTTGAGCGCCGCCAACGTCGTCGTTCTCCGAGTCACCGTGGTGAACGACGGCGGCGTACCGAAAACGGTGCTTTCCGGCTCGGGGGAGGCCTGGGTTTCCAGCGGCGGCGGCACCATTCACGGCACCTGGTCGAAGTCGTCGGCCACCGATCCGATCCGCCTGGTCGACGAAAACGGGGTCACCATTCGACTGGCGGCAGGCAATACCTGGTTCGAGTTGCTCCCGCCCGACGGGTCCGTATCGTTCGTCGCGCCCACGACGCCCTGAGCCCGCTTGCACTCTCTGCCATGGAGTGCCAGAATCATTTAGCACTCTCTTAGTGTGAGTGCCAAACGTGATGCACTTTTTACGACGTCCGGGAGGGACGAGAAACACACATGGCAAAGATCATTGCTTTCAACGAAGAGGCCCGTCGCGGCCTTGAGCGCGGCCTCAACATTCTGGCCGACGCCGTCAAGGTGACGCTGGGCCCGCGCGGTCGCAACGTCGTACTTGAGAAGAAGTGGGGCGCCCCCACCATCACAAACGACGGTGTCTCGATCGCCAAGGAGATCGAACTCGACGACCCATTCGAAAAAATCGGCGCAGAGCTCGTCAAAGAGGTCGCCAAGAAGACGGATGACGTCGCCGGCGACGGAACGACCACCTCGGTTGTTCTCGCCCAGGCTCTCATCCGCGAAGGACTGCGCAACGTCGCGGCCGGCGCCGACCCGATCAGCCTGAAGCGCGGCATCGAGAAGGCTGTGGCGGAAGTCATCGCCGCACTCGTCGCGAGCGCCAAGGAAATCGAGACGAAGGAAGAGATCGCGGCAACCGCATCCATCTCTGCCGGTGACACCGAGATCGGCGCCCTCATCGCCGAAGCCATCGACAAGGTGGGCAAGGAAGGCGTCGTCACCGTCGAGGAGTCGAACACGTTCGGCACCGAGCTGGAGCTCACCGAAGGTATGCGCTTCGACAAGGGTTACCTGTCGGCATACTTCGTGACCGACCCGGAGCGCCAGGAGACCGTCTTCGAGGACGCGTACGTTCTCATCGTCAACTCCAAGATCTCCAACATCAAGGATCTGCTCCCCATCGTCGACAAGGTGATCCAGAGCGGCAAGCAGCTGCTCATCATCGCCGAGGACGTCGACGGCGAAGCGCTCGCGACACTCGTCGTGAACAAGATCCGCGGCATCTTCAAGTCGGTTGCCGTCAAGGCTCCAGGCTTCGGCGACCGTCGCAAGGCCCAGTTGCAGGACATCGCCATCCTCACCGGTGGCCAGGTCATCAGCGAGGAGGTCGGACTCAAGCTCGAGAACGCGACCCTCGACCTGCTCGGCCAGGCACGCAAGATCATCGTCACCAAAGACGAGACCACGATCGTTGAGGGTGCGGGCGAGGCGGATGCCATTGCCGGCCGCGTCAAGCAGATCCGCAGTGAGATCGACAACACGGACAGCGACTACGACCGTGAGAAGCTGCAGGAGCGCCTGGCGAAGCTCGCCGGCGGTGTTGCGGTCATCAAGGCCGGTGCCGCCACCGAGGTTGAGCTCAAGGAGCGCAAGCACCGCATCGAGGACGCTGTTCGCAACGCGAAGGCTGCCGTCGAAGAGGGCATCGTCGCCGGTGGTGGCGTCGCCCTCATCCAGGCTGGCGCAACCGCGTTCGAAGGCAAGGCGCTCAAGGGCCTCAAGGGAGACGAAGCAACCGGTGCGAACATCGTTCGCGTCGCCGTCGACTCCCCGCTCAAGCAGATCGCGCTCAACGCAGGGCTTGAGCCCGGCGTCGTCGCAGAAAAGGTCCGCGGTCTTCCGACCGGTCACGGCCTGAACGCTGCAACCGGCGAGTACGGCGACATGCTCACCGCCGGCATCAACGACCCGGTGAAGGTCACCCGCTCCGCGCTGCAGAACGCTGCGTCGATCGCCGGGCTGTTCCTCACCACCGAGGCTGTTGTCGCCGAGAAGCCGGAGAAGAACCCGCCGGCTCCGATGGGCGACCCGTCCGGCGGAATGGACTTCTAAGTCCAATCAGCTAGTGCGAAGGGCGGTCCCGATTGGGGCCGCCCTTTGGCGTTGCTGCGGTGCCGGCCGAAGGAGTCGGCCGGAGGAGTCGGCCGGCGCGGGTCGGCAGTAATGGGGAGGATGGCGGGGGTCAGCCGGCGAACATGCGGGCGTTGGCGAGTTCGACATCCGCGTATTGGCGGGCCGCCTGGCCGAGCGCCTGGCCGATCGCGGCGAGGTTCTGCTCGACGCGTTGCTGGGTCGCCGTCCAGTCGGCGACGATCGACTGGAACGCGAGAGCGGCCGGGCCCGTCCAGGAGCCCTGCAAGTTCACGAGTTGCGACCGGAGGTTCGCGGCCTCCGCCTCGATTCGCGACATCGTGTTCTGGATGGTGCTGTGCGCGCCGAGAACGGCTTCACTGTCCACGCGGTAACTGGTCATTGTTCCTCCTGAGTGTGCTGAGTGTGCAGAGTGTGCGGGCCTCGGCCCGGATGAGTGCACGCTAGGACACCCGCAACGACGCAGGTGCGACGACCGGATCAGGTGGCGGGAAGTTTCGCGTCAGAACCGGTGGGGAGGAGGGGAAGGGCGACACGGAATGTGGCGCCGCCGCCCTCCGTCTCCAGCACCTCCACCGTGCCCCTGTGCGCGGCGATGATCCCCGAAACGATGGCCAGACCGAGGCCGCTGCCGCCTGTTGCGCGAGTGCGCGACGTGTCCGCACGCCAGAAACGCTGGAAAATCTTGTCGCGGATCTGCGGTGGGACGCCGTCGCCGTGATCCACAACATCGAGCATTCCCAGCTTGCGCACGGGGTCGACGTGGACGACGAGTTCCAGCGGGCTGCCCTGCGGCGTGAACCGCATCGCGTTGCCGATCAGGTTCGTGATCACCTGGCGGATCTTGTTCTCGTCGGCGAGCACAACCGCCGGCAACTCGAGTTGGATCTCGTCGGTGTGCCCTTCGGCGGTCACCGGGGGCATCGCGCGGGCGCGGCGTGACCGCAGTCTCGCGATCCGGGCACCTGCGTAGGCGATCGGGCCGGTTGCCGTCGACACCTGCCGGCTCGAACCGGGCGACTCGCCCCGTTTGCCGGTGGCCGCGGAGGCGGGCTCAGCCTGGGGCGTCGTGACGTCCGGTTCGGCGACGATGACCGACACCTTGCGGTCCGGGGCGGATGCCATGGCATCCAGGGCCGCGTCGCGGGCGAGCGGCACAAGGTCGACGGGCGTGTACGTCATCGGTTTCGCCTCGTCGAGACGGGCAAGTTCGAGAAGGTCCTCGACGAGGCCGCCCATGCGAATGGCCTCCTTCTCGATGCGATCCATCGCCTGGCCGATCTCCTCCGGGGTGTGGAGGGCGCCCATCCGGTACAGCTCCGCATAGCCGCGAACGGTCACGAGCGGGGTGCGCAGTTCGTGGCTCGCGTCTCCCACGAACCGCCGCATTTGCTCGATCGTTTTCGCGCGGTCGGCGAAGGCGCGGTCGATGCGGTTGAGCATGGTGTTGAGCGAACGGTTCAGCCGGCCCACCTCGGTGTTCGGCGTGGCACCGGGAAGCCGCTGGCTGAAGTCGCCGTTCGCGATCGCCGCGGCCGTGGCCTCGACCTCGCGCAGCGGGGTGAACGTTGCGGTCACCAGGAACCGGGTGAGCGCCCCGCCGAGAATGACGACAAAGAATCCGAAACCGAGGAATACGGCCGTGTACTGCGAGATCGTGGAGTTGATGTCGGTGAGGCTGACGCCCACCGCGAGGGTGACGAGGGCACCCGTGGATGCGTCCTGGTAGGGCGCCGAGACGACCCGCCACTGGCCGGTGTGGTCGGCATTCCACAGGGTGAGCGGAACGCCTTGCTGTTCTCGCACGATGGTGACATCCAACCCTCGCACGACGGGTTGCTCCTGGCCGTCGTCGCGGTTGCGGCAGAGGAGGGTGCCGTCGCTTGTGAGGATAGCGACGAAAAATTGGCTCGGCCCCGAGGCGCGGTCGCAGGTGCCCTGAATGTCGAGGTTGAAGGCGCGCAGGTCCACCGCCGTCGACGAAACCTTGCGGTCCACTTCGCTCACCAGGTAGTTGCGCAGCACGGTCATGGTGCCGACGCCGGCGACAAGCAGGCCGACGGTGAGCAGCAGGACGGTTACCGCCGTCGTCTTGGTGCGCAGGGAGATTCTGCCCCACCACTGGGATAACTGATCGTGCATGAGGTGATCAGGCTAACTGGTATTGCCGCGAATCGCCCGTGAGATACGGGTGTCGGGGCTTCAGGCTTTCGCCGCCTTGAGCATGTATCCGAAGCCGCGTTTGGTCTGGATGACCGGCTCCTCCGAGTACTGGTCGAGCTTGCGGCGAAGGTACGACACGTACGATTCGACGATCCCGGCGTCCCCGTTGAAGTCGTACTCCCACACGTGGTCGAGGATCTGCGCCTTCGACAGCACGCGGTTGGGGTTCAGCATGAGGTACCGCAACAGCTTGAATTCGGTGGGGCTGAGCTCCACCGGGGTGTCGCCGATCGTGACCTCGTGGGTGTCCTGATCCATGGTGAGGTCGCCCGCGCGGATGATCGCATCCTCTTCGTCCGCCATGGTGCGGCGCAGGATGGCCTTGATGCGCGCCACGATCTCGTCGAGGCTGAACGGTTTGGTGACATAGTCGTCGCCGCCGACGGTGAGGCCGGTGATCTTGTCCTCGGTGTCGTCTTTCGCGGTGAGGAACAGGATGGGGGCCGTGTACCCGCTCGCGCGCAGGCGCTTGGTCACGCCGAATCCGTTCATGTCGGGCAGCATGACGTCGAGGATGATGAGATCCGGTTCCTCCTCTATTACGGCGGAGATCGCCTGGGCGCCGCTGCCGACCGCGCGCACCGCGAACTTCGCGAAACGCAGGCTCGTGGTCAGCAGATCCCGGATGTTGGGCTCGTCATCGACAATGAGAATCTTGGGTCCATCGCTCATGCAGAACAGTATCTGCGCGTTTGCTGAGTGAAGCCTGAGTGTTCATCGGCGGGTTTCGGGTAGAGAATTGTGAAATGGACGGCGAGGAGTTCACCTCGGCAGGCGATCCGGTCTGCTGGCTCGAGCGTGTGTGCGAGGAGTGCGGAGCACTCATCGAGGGCGCCCTGCCGGCGACCTGCTGGCGCTGCGGCGTGAACTACCCTTCGGAACCAGCACGGAACTCTGGCTCGGAATGCACCGTAGCTATGACGAGTGGGTCGAATCCCAGAAGCCGAAGCCGAAAGTGATGGCGCTCGCCAGCTGAGGATGTAGTTCTGCCGCGCTACCGTGCGCGGATGTCGGTGGCCCACGCCACGGTGACAGCATGAAAGCCCGGCGTCCCACGATCGATGAAATTCTCAGCCCCTTCTTCGCCCATCAGGTCGAAGGCAAGGCGGGGCTCGCCCTCCGCCGCATCGTGGAAGTCGAGCGGCGCCTCCGCGAGTGCTGCGAGCGCGAAGCGGACCGCATCCTGACCGACACCGACCGTGCAATCCTCTCGATCGAACAGCAATTCGATCCCGATGGGGCGGTCGCGCGCATCATGGATGCCGAACCCCTGATCTACTTTCTGTCGCTCTTCGTGCGGCCCGAGTGGCTGCCCCCCGACCCGGTTCAGGCGAAAGTGCAGTTGCGCATGATCGAACGGCTCACCGGGTTCCTGCTCCGTGAGCGGCTCATCGACCGGTACAGCTTCTCCTGCCCGCTCATTGACATTGAGATCGGGATTCAGCGCGGCCGTGCCGAAGCGCGGCGGCAGCAGCCGAGCGGGCGAGGGTGAATCAGCTGGCGGCGGTGACGCGCACGCAGCAGCATCCGTTGGTCGGCTCCACAAACTCGACCGTGCGCTCGGTTTCGGATGCGCCCTCGGCGACACCCTGGAGCAGAGCGACGTTCGCGCTGCAGATCACGTCCGTGTGGTTGGCGGCGAGCTTGTGGAACGGGCAGTTCGCGAGCACGATTCCGCCCGCGCCGTCATCCCGCGGTTCGTACCCGCACGACTCGAGCGCCGCATCCAGGGATCCGGCCGAGGCGCCGATTTCGCGCCCGGTTGCCGCGGAGATCGTGGCGAGCACCGCGCGCACGGGCTCGCCGGTGCGATCGGATTCGGCAACGGCGGCCGCGAGCATGTCGCCGGCAAGGTCGTAACGCCGCACCGGGAAGGACACGGCGATCTCGCCGCCCGCCCGCCGATAGAGTTTCGACGGCCGGCCGGCGCCTGGCCCCGACTTACCGCTCAAGCGTTTGAACTCGGTTTCCAGAACACCTTCGTCGACGAGCCGATCGAGGTGGAACGCGGCGGTGCTGCGCGCCATCCCCGTTGCCCGCGCAGCATCCTCCCTGCTTACCGCGCCGGTGCTTCGGCTGACGAACTCGAACAGCGCTCGACGCAATGGGTCGCTGATCGCCGCGACGGCGGACAGCTGGTCGGTTCTCGTTTCGTCCATATCGCGAGTATATTCTAAAACAGCTGATCTTGACAAAAGAATTGTCAGGAACGTAGTGTCAGATGTAGACAGGTAACTCGTAGGGAGTGGTCATGAGCCAGGCGATACTGCACGACGACGGAGCAGAAGGCGCGCGGTCGGTTGCGCCGCTTCATGTCGTCGACATCAACGATCAGCAGTCGCGGGCGGAAACCGCCGTCGCCGAACTCCTCACCGCCCTCGGACGGGATGTGACAAGCGAACACCTGGCCGACACCCCGCGACGCGTGGCCGCGAGCCTCCTCGAAATGCTGACCCCCCGCGACTTCGCGATGACGACCTTCCCCAACGACGAAAACTACCGGGAGCTCGTGCTCGTCCGGGACATCCCCTTCCACTCGCTCTGCGAGCATCACCTGCTCCCCTTCCGCGGAGTGGCCCACGTCGGATACGTGCCGGGGGACCGGCTCGTCGGGCTCTCCAAACTCGCCAGGGTCGTCGAGCTGTTCTCGCGCGACCTGCA
>CALMSL010000199.1 GCA_937872445.1 uncultured Microbacteriaceae bacterium
GGCGCCACCATGCATCCGGTCGCGTGGACCATCACGGGGCTGGATGATGCGACGGAAGCGAAGATTCGAGCGCTCGTCGAGAAGGCGGCGGGCTGACGCTCTGCCGTGCCGGTGATACCGGGATTCGGCTTTCGCTGCGAGTGAGCATGCAGGCGCGCCGGGAATATTCGCGTCAAAAACCATATTGACAACTATCGATATTAAGTGCAAAATTCCCTATATCGATGATCGTCGATGAATAAATCTGGCGGTCATTCACGCAACTATTTACCCAGTGGAGCATCATGTATTTTTCAGAAGATTTCTTCCCGCACCTCCGCGCCGCGAAGGAGCAAGCCCTCAATCGAGATCTCGAGCGGATTCGAGTCCAGCGCGAACGCGCGGTTCCAATGCCAACGTTCGGAGCGCGGCTGAAGCGATGGTCGTCCAGTCTCGCTTCGGAGTTCCGCGGTCGTCTCCTGCTGGCAGGTCGCACGCGGGAGGCAACCTGCGTAGAGTGCCTCGCGCAATAGCCTTGAACGCATGACCATCAAACTTGAGAACGTCGCCATCGCCGTTCGCGATCTCGAAGAAACGATTGCCTTCTTCACAGACCTCGGCCTCACGGTCATTGGCCGTGACACCGTGAAAGGAGAATGGGCAGATACGGCCGTCGGATTGGACGGCAACCACGTCAAAGTCGCGATGCTCGAGACGCCGGAAGGTCACGGCCGTCTGGAACTCTTCGAATACATCCACCCAGAGGCGATCGAGACGAACCCCACGCTGCCCAACGAGATCGGCATGCACCGCGTCGCGTTTTCCGTAGACGACATCGATGCGGCTCTGGAGATCGCCGCGCGGCACGGCTGCACACCGTTGCGCGGCGTTGCAACCTACCAGGACATCTACAAACTCACCTATGTCCGCGGCCCCAGCGGCATCATCGTGATGCTCGCCGAGGCGCTGAAAAAGTAGGCGGCACCCTTCAAAGATCAGTATTGACTTATATAAGCGACTACTTAGATAATGGATTCATGCACGTATTCGACGTTCTCGGCGATCCGGTTCGAAGGCGCATTCTGGAATTGCTCGCGGACAGCGAGTTGTCCGCCGGCGCTGTGGCAGAGACGATTCAGGCGGAGTTCGGCATTTCTCAGCCAGCGGTTTCCCAACATTTGCGGGTGCTGCGTGAGAGCGGCTTCGCCCTCTCGCGGGCGGAGGGGACTCGTCGGCTGTACGCGATTGAGCCGTCGGCGTTGCAGGAGGCGGATGTGTGGCTTGATCAGTTCCGGAAATTCTGGAACCAGCACCTGGATGCCCTCGCGACCGAACTGGCGCGCGGGCGACGGGACCGCTCGATCACGGCAACGCCGAAGGCGACGGACACCGGCACACCACAGGCACACCACGAGAATCGGAAGAACTCATGACGATTGATATCCCCAGCGAACTCAGTGCGATCGACCGAAAGGTCGAGAGGCTCACCGCAGACGCCGACTCGGGCGAACGGATCGGTGTCACTCTGCGCCGCAATTATTCCGCTCCAATTGGCGACGTCTGGGACGCCATCACTGACCCCACCCGCATCGCGCGCTGGTTCATGCCGGTGAGCGGCGACCTGAGAGTCGGAGGGACATTCCAGCTCGAAGGCAACGCGGGCGGCGAGATCCTCGCCTGCGAGCCGCCCAGCCTCGTGCGTCTGACCTGGGGCGGCTCCACGAGCCTCGTGGAGCTGAGCCTGTCAGAGTCGGATGGTGGCACAGTCCTGAAGCTGGATCACACGGTGCCGATCGAGATGGCGCAAAGCGGTGCAGGCGCGCTCTGGGTCGGCCCCGGATGGGATGGCGCCGTCATGGGGCTCGGGCTGTTCCTCGCCGGAGGCGGCATCGACGATCCTGTTGCGATGGCTGCGTCTCGGCAGGTTCAGGAGTTCTCCCAGCAGTCGGTGCACGCCTGGGCCGCAGTTGTGGAGGCCTCCGGCACTGCCAAAGCCGATCAGCTCGCCCAGGCAACCGCGATCTCGCTCGCGCAGTTCGCGCCCGATCTGGCGTCTCCTCAGGGAGAGTAACTTTCCCGCAGCACGGTTCGTGAACCCAGTCGAAGAAGTACTTTAGCTGCTAAAGTAGTTGCATGACGAAAACAATTGCCATCTTCGGTGGGACGGGAAAGACGGGTCGCCGCGTCGTGGACCGCGCACTTGCCCAGGGCTGGTCCGTCCGTGCTCTCGCGCGGAACCCGGAAAGAATCGCCACAACCAACGACCGCCTCACCGTCATTCAGGGCGACGTGCTGGATGCCTCGGCGGTTGAGAGCACGGTTGACGGATCCGATGCCGTGCTCAGCATGATTGGACACGGGAAAGACTCCCCCGACAACCTTCAGGCAGAGGCCACCCGCCTGATGATCGAGGCGATGAAACAAAACGGCGTATCCCGAATCATCACCCTCACCGGTGGCGGATTGCGGGCGGAGGGCAGGGACGAACCCAAACTTCCGGACCGCATCATTCGTGGCTTACTGAAGCTGTTGTCCCCCAAGGTTCTCGCCGACGCCGAAGCCCATCTGGACGTGCTCGAAAGCAGCGGCCTGGACTGGACCGTGGTCCGCGGACCCCGGTTGACTGAGGCGCCCGGCACGGGGGCTTTTGGCGTCGGATGGGTGGGAGGGGACAGCACGACAAGGATCAGCCGCGATGATCTCGCCGACTTCCTGCTCACACAGGTCGAGGACCGCCAGTTCCTTCGGGAGCTGCCGTTCGTCAGCGCGCGATGAGTTCGGACAGCGCTCGACGCGACGACATCCGCGCCGTGCTCAGCGGTGTGGCATCACTCTCCCGGATGCTGTCCTCCGCGCAGAAGCGCCCCTTTGAAGGAATGGTGCTGTCCGGCTCCCAGCTGGCGGTGCTATTCCATCTTGCGCACGAGACGACGGGCGTCACACCGGGGCGTCTCTCGAAACTCCTCGGAGTAACGCCCGGGGCAGTCACTCAGCTCATCGATGGCCTCCACAGGGCGGGCCACGTCGACATCCGCGTGAGCCCCGACGATGCGCGGTCGCGGATTGTTGCGCTGTCTCCCACCGCGCGAGAAGAAGTGGAGGGCTTTGAAGCCGCCACGGCGAAACGACTCGAACCTCACTTCGCGTCACTCTCTTCGCCGGAACTCGCAACGCTCGCCCAACTTATGGGGCGCATCCGCCCGGTCGGAACAGCCTAGATCGGTGAGCTGGCTGCGGAATGCTGCCGTGCTCTACGACTTCCCCTGTTGAAGGATCCGGATGGCGTTTCCGAACGGGTCGCGAAGTCCCATGTCAGTCCCATAAAAGTGGTCGGTGGGTTCCTGGGTGAAATCGGAGACGCCCCGCTCGCGGAGGGTGTCATACAGCGCATGTGCGTCGTCCGTGAAGAAAACAAGGCCGCCGAGTGCGCCTTTCGTGATCAACTCGCGCAGCTGGTCTGCCGTGTTCTCGTCGTGCAGCGGAGCCCCAGGCTGTTCCAGGGAAATTTCGGTGCTTCCCTCCCCCGGGACACGGACCGTAAGCCAGCGGTAGTCGCCTTGCGTTACGTCGTTGCCCTTCTCCAGGCCCAGCTTGTTGACGTAAAAGTCGAGGGCCTCATCCTTATCCAGAACAAAAATGGTTGCGACGTTCAGTGCGGTGATCATGTTGATTCTGGCTCCAATCCGGTCTGATTTCCCTGACTCTATTTCGTCGAACTCTGCCGTGCGTTATCTAAACGTGCTCTCCGACTCGCCACGGTCAGGGTCGGTGCGAGGCCGCATGGCGGCAATTTGCACGCAGTGCGGGGCCACAATCGGTCCGTGACCCGCCCGGTAATCGGTCGGCGTCTGCCCGACGATCTCGCGGAACGTTCGACTGAACGTGCCGAGGCTGCTGAATCCCACGGCGAAGCAGATATCTGTCACGGTGCTCTCACTTTCGCGCAGCATGAACATCGACCGTTCGACGCGGCGACGTTGGAGGTAGCGATGCGGCGACTCGCCGAATACCGCTCGAAAGCGCCGACTGAAATGCGCCGGCGAAACGTGCGCGATCGCGGCCACCGTGCGTACGTCCAGCGGATCGGAAAACGCACGATCCATCTCGTCGCGGGCGCGCAGCAATCGCCGGTTGAGTTCTTCGGCTTCGCGGCTCACCCTCCAAGATTAAACCGGCTCGGCAATCAGGCTCTGGACAAGCGCCAGGGATAGTCGGCCGGCGTCGCGGCCACCAGGGGCGTGCAGTGCGTTGTCCACCGCCCACCGATCAAGCACGTCGAGCACGGCAACAGTCAGTTCGACGACGAGATCCGGCGAAATGTCACGACGAACGAGGCCCAGGGCAATGCCCCGGTGCACGGCCCGGCTGAGCCAGTTCACGACGTCGGTGCGCATGCGCTGCAGCGCGCTGTCAGGATCAGCTGAGTCGTCTCGGTGGTACATAATGCCGAGGTACCGTGTCTCCGGATGCTCGGAGGCAGTTCGGCGGAGCTCGTTGAGAAGTTGCGCCATCGCGGGCCAAAATCCCGCGGCCGTGAGCGTGGTGAGATCCGGCAGCTTCACTCCGTCGCCGAGCCGGGCGCGGAGGACAGAGACGACGTGGTCGTGCAGCCCCTTTTTGCTGTCGAAGTAGTGATACAGGGAACTCTTGGCCCATTCCGCTGCCGCCAGTATCTCGTTCAACGACGCAGCTTGATAGCCGTCTCGTGCGAATGCCTCCGCGGCAGCAAGCACGAGAGTGTGTTCGCTGCCTGGGTCTACCGGGCGGGCAGGTCTGGCCATGGCGATGAGTCTACCCAATTCGTGTACCTAGTAGTCCACAAAATCATGTACTATGTGGTCCATGAATTAGTTGTTGCGCTTGGCCCTCGGCCGAGCGTGACACAACCCTCGGGAAAAGCAGGAAGTCATGACCACAAATTCACAGGTCGAGTTGCAGCACGGTGCGCGCGGCCAGCGCGTGCTCGTTGCCGGTGCGACAGGCTATCTCGGACGCCATCTTGTTCGAGCCCTGATCGATGCCGGATGCCAGGTGAGAGCCCTCGTTCGTCGGCCGGAGCAGGCGGCCGCCCTGCCCCGCGGGGTTGATGCCTTCGTCGGGCAGGTGACCGATCCCGCGACCCTGTCTGGCGTTGCAGACGACATCGATGTGGTCATCTCGTCACTCGGCATCACCCGCCAGCGGGATGGTGTGACCTACATGGACGTCGACTATCGCGGCAACCTCGCTTTGCTGCAACTTGCCGAGAAAGCAGGTGTCCGACGGTTCGCGTACGTGTCCGTGCTGCACGGGCGCGACTTACGCGCGACCGTGCGATTGGCTGCGGCGAAGGAGAGGTTTGTTGACGCGCTGACCGCCTCGCCGATCTCCTCGGTGGTGGTGCGCCCCACCGGCTACTTCTCAGACATGAGTGAGTTTTTGACCATGGCGGGAAGAGGCGCCGTGTCATTGTTCGGGGATGGTCAAGCGTCGATCAATCCCATCTCGGGTCGTGATGTCGCGACCGCCTGCGTCGCGGCCGCGTGGTCGGACGCGACAGAGGTGGAGGTCGGTGGGCCCGACACATTCACTTTTGATGACATCGCGCGTGCCGCGTTCGCCGCGCAGGGAACGACGTCGAGGATCCGCCACATCCCTCAAGGGCTGGCAGCGGCCGCGGTGTGGGCGCTCGCGCGATGCACCCCCGAGCGCGTGTACGGGCCGCTGCAGTTCCTCATCGCCGTGATGACGCACGACATGACGGCGCCGCAAACGGGGTCCGATCGCCTGGTCGACTATTTCGCTCAGGCGGCACGCGACGGGCGAAGCTAATTGAACCTGCGACGGTAGATCGCGAGCGCACCGGCGTAAGCCACGACGAGGATCCCGACGAGCCAGGCGAGGGCGATCCAGATGTCGCTGCCGACGGGCTGCCCGGCGAACAGTGCTCGGATCGTGTTCACGATCGACGTCACTGGCTGGTTTTCGGCGAACCAGGCAACCGGGCCTGGCATGGACGCCGTCGGCACGAAGGCGGAGCTGATGAAGGGGAGGAAAATCAACGGATAGCTGAAACCGCTTGCGCCATCGACCGTCTTTGCCGAGAGCCCCGCGATGACCGCGATCCAGGTCAATGCGAGGATGAACAAGATCAGGATGCCCGCAACTGCGAGCCAGGCGCCGACGGACGCCGGGGTGCGGAACCCCATGATCAGCGCGACTCCGGTGACGATCGCCACTGAAGCCAGGTTCGCGACCAGTGACGTGAGCACGTGGGCCCAGAGAACGCTCGACCGCGCAATCGGCATGGACTGAAATCTCTCGAAAATGCCGCCCTGCAGGTCGAGGAACAAACGGTACGCGGTGTACGCCACCCCCGAGGCGATCGTGATGAGCAGAATTCCGGGGAGCAGGTAATTGATGTACGACTCACCGGATCTGATGTTGATAGCTCCACCGAGCACGTAAACGAACAGCAGCATGATCGCGATCGGGCTGATCACGGTCGTGATGATCGTGTCCGGGCTGCGGAGGACGTGATTCAGCGAGCGGCCGGTAAGCGTTCCGGTGTCGCCGAGTATGTGGGTGGTCATGAGGCCTCCTTGTGGATTTGGGGTGATCCCTCACCGACGAGAGTGAGAAACACGTCCTCCAGGGAGGGTTGCTTCTCGACGTACTCGACGGTGGCGGGCGGGAGCAGTTTCGTGAGTTCGGCGAGCGTGCCGCTGTGGATGATCCTGCCGTTGTGCAGGATCGCGATGCGGTCGGCGAGGTGTTCGGCCTCGTCAAGATATTGCGTCGTCAGCAGAACGGTCGTTCCATCGTCGGCAAGATTCCTGATGGTCTGCCATACCTCGATGCGCGCCTGCGGGTCGAGCCCGGTCGTCGGCTCGTCGAGGAAGACCACCGGAGGATTGCCGATCAAACCCATCGCAATGTCGAGCCTGCGTCGCATTCCGCCCGAGTAGGTGGCGGCCCTGCGATCTGCAGCGTCGGCGAGCGCGAAACGGGCAAGCAAGTCTTCAGCGATCCTGCCCGGATTCTTCATGTGCCGCAGCCTCGCGACGAGCGCGAGGTTCTCCCGGCCGGTCAGGATGTCATCGACCGCGGCGAACTGGCCCGTCAAACTGATGGACTCCCGCACGTCGGCGGGCTTTGCGCCGACATCGAATCCATTGACGGTCGCGGTGCCGGCATCCGCTTTGAGAAGCGTCGACAGGATGCGAATGAGCGTGGTCTTTCCTGCGCCGTTCGACCCGAGCAGGGCGACGATGCTGCCCTGCTCGACGTCGAATTCGACGCCACGCAGCACGGGAAGCGCCTTGAACGACTTCTCGATGCCACGAACTTGAATCGCGGCGCGCGCGGTCATTTCCGTTCCCCCCGCTCGGCCTCCTCGATCGCTTTCGTCAGGCGGGCACGCTCCTTGTCGATCCACTGCTTGCCGACGTAGGCCTGCGCGAACGTCTCGGCAAAATCGACGGGATCGTCTCCGACGATGTCGCGCACCGGTGTCCCTTCGACGGCGGCGCGTTCCCACAGGTCCGCGAGGTCGCCGAACATCGTCACGAAGGTGTCCCCGTCGGTGACGCCCGCGTAGTACATGAAGTAGCGGTGCATCGCCTTCGCCGAGGTGGCGTAGGGTTCTGGCAACCCGTCGATGCGGGCTTTGTCCTGTTTGTATTGCTTTTTTTGCTCGAGCGACCCGGTGAGCGCTTCGATCCATTTTGCGGCCATGGTTACTTTCCTTCCTTGTGCCTGTCTGAGGTGTGTCGTCGGAGTTGTTCAATGCGTCCGGACAGAAATTCCCACGTCGTCCAGAACTCGTCGAGGTACTCGGCTCCGTTCGCGTTCAGTGAGTAGACCTTGCGTGGCGGCCCCTTCTCGGATGGCACTTTCTCCACGTCCACGAAGCCCCGCTGCTCGACCCTCACCAGGAGCGCGTACACGGTGCCCTCGACGATGTCGGAGAAACCCTCCTCGCGCAGCCGGGCGGTGATCTCGTAGCCGTATGCCGGTTCAACGGCAAGGGTTGCGAGGATGATGCCCTCCAGGGTGCCCTTGAGCATTTCCGTCATTTGCCGTGCCACGGCAACTCCCCACTACTCAGTGATGCTTACTACTAGTAGATAGTAACACTGAATACCGACAGTGCAAGACGTCTCGGCAACCTCGACTGCGGCATGTTTGTGATCGTGAGCATGAATGGAGAAGCGCATCCGGGCGAGCACGCATACAGTAGTTGCCACACTCTGACTAATCGAAACGACGGGAGAACATGAGTACTTTCAGCAAAGAAGAAAAAGCGGCAATGCAAGCGACCGTCGCGGAAGCGAAAGCAGCAAAGGCAGGCGCCGATTTGGAGGCAGCCTGTGTCGCGGCAATCAAGGACATGACCGGATCCGACAAGGAGCTGGCCGAAACCGTGCACGCCCTTGTCAGCGACCACACGACGCTCGCACCGAAAACGTGGTACGGGATGCCCGCCTACGCCAACTCCGAGGGCAAAGTCGTCGTGTTCTTCCAGCCCGCGAAAAAGTTCAAGACGAGATACGCGACCATCGGATTCCAGGAAGCTGCGAATCTCGATGACGGCACCTTCTGGCCGAACGCCTACGCGGTGACCAAGCTGACCGCCGCCGAAAAGAAACGGCTCATTGCACTGCTCAAGAAAGCCGTGAGCTAGCGCTCATCGCCATCCCGCAGGCCACGTCAGGCCGCAGGTGAGTCGGCGAGCGCGCCAAGAAGTTCCTCTCCGCGCGGAGTGCCGAGGCCCGTGCAGGCATCCCAGCCTTTCTCTGCGGAAAATCCGCCGTTGTTGCCCACCGTGATGTCCCGGAACCCGGTCGTGAGCGCGTACAGCTTCGGCTGAAGCAACCCGAGAGGTTCGCCCAGAGACTGCGCACATCGTGCGACGAGCGCAGCCCACAGCGGAGCGACCGCGCTCGTCCCGCCGAACACGACCCGCGATCCGTGAACGAGCACCTCATAACCGGTGTTCGGGTCTGCGTTGCCGGCGACATCCGGGACTCCGCGTCCGCCGAGTGTGCTCGGCGAATCGGGCACGCCTGCCGAGGCCTGCCAACTCGGCCTGGCGAAAACGGCGCTCACGCCGCCACCCGTCGCACCACCCCCGCGTCCGTTGTTCCACACGGTTTCGGAAGTGACCTTCGTGACCGTCGCGTGCAGGGTTGTCCCTCCGCATGCGAGAGCATGCGGGCTGGATGCCGGGAAGTCCGCGTGGTTGGATCCGTCCGCGCGCCCGTTCGTACTCCCGTTGTCCCCTGCGGCCGCCGTGACCGTCACGCCGAGCGCAACAGCATCCAGAAGCGCATCATCCATGGCTACCCGGGCCTGTTCTGTCCACAGGTCCTCGCTTTGGCCCCAACTGATGCTCATTGCAGTCGGAGTGGGGTTCGCGTGGGAGGCATCCGCGATGGCATCGACGAACCCGGCATCGGTGTTCGGCGCGAAATACACGAGAATCGTTGAGGCCGGGCTGAGCGCGCCGGCCACCTCGATGTCCAGCAGCACTTCGCCGTCGGCCCCGCTTCGGTCGGTGCCCGGCGAGTTGGTCGCCCCACCGACTCCGACGGAGACGACCGAGGGCGTCGGTATGTGGAGGCCGCGAAAATACTCGTCGAGATCGGACTGTTCGTACCCTCCCCCCAACTCGATGATCGCAATGGTCTGCCCCGCACCGTCGGTTTTCGGCGGGAACCGGTAGATCTCGCCGAGCTGCGGCGGCGTGTAGCTTGCCGACACCGCGTGCGGCACGGCGATGCGAAACTGAGATCGCGCCTGCGGACGGTCGTCGAGGCCGAGAACCGCGGTGACAATACCGTCGAGCGGTTTCGGGATGCTCAAACCCCCCGTGCGATGGCGATGCGTGACGCGCTGCCCTGCCGGAACCGTGCTCGTGACCGCCTTCAGCGACGTGCCGAAGATTGCGCAGACTCTGGCCGTCGGCCCGACGACATGTACCCGGCGGGAGGCGAGATCCGTGTCGAGGATGGTGAGGCCGAGTCCCGCCAACGTTTTCTCCACCAGCTCGATATCGGCCGGGGCAGCACCGTACTGCACCGCGAGACCTGCGGCGCTCACCCGCGGAGCGAGCGCATCCGGGCTCACCCCTGACCTGCGTCGCAGAATCAGAGTCACCGTGATCGTTCCGTTCGCGTCGAGCATGACGCTCGCCGGTTTCGCGCCCTCGGCCGGCGGCTTCTCGCTTCCCGGCAGCGGTACCAGTTCCGGCGGATCAAACTCTGTGGGGGCACTCGCTGCGGTCATGATTCCGGTTTACCCCTAACCGGTGAAGTAGACAAGTCGTTCCGCCTGTGAATGCGCAGGAAATCACGTTCGCAGGATCGATCGCTGGATTCAGCGCGGCGCGCGAGCGAACGGCCCGAACTGCGTGTCCGGCTTGTGATCGATGAATGGCCGGTCGATGAGCTCTCGAACGAGGATTTCCAGCACCAGGAACGGCGCGAGCGCGATTGCCTGCAGCACCATGAGCGGGGCAAGCACGGCAATCCCGTAACTCCCCCAGATCACGAGCGGCGCCTCCGCACCCCAGACCACGGAGGCGACTGCGGGGGCAAGGAGCAGGAGCAGCCAGAGCGGTTGCCCCAGCCCCAAAAAGACCGCGAGATACACGGCTGCACCGCCGGCAAGCGACTGCAGCACAAGCAGCGTGAAGCGCACGGGAGCATGAGCAAGGTAGCGCTCGAGTGCGACGAACACCCACATCAGCCACGAACGGAGCAGCGGCACTTTCTGCTGCCGGAGCCCCACGCGAAAAATACGGTCGTCCGCGCTGCGCGCGCGCAGCGCCTCCCGTGGCGGGAGGGATCGCGCCACCTCACTTTGGTGGTCATGGAGGATGGCCGGTGCGCTCTGCCTCCCATACGAGGCGATGAAAGCCCAGAAAATCCACGGGACGGAAGCGAGATCCGTGCGGTTCCCCGGCCCGGGATCGTCGTCGGGTCGATGCGCCGGTGCCCAATAGGTGGGGTTCGACTCGGACTCCTCAGGGCCGGAGTGCTCGCGGAATCCGATCGCGCGCATCAACTGGAAGTAGTGGCCATCCTGCGGGGCCTGATTGAGTTCGATGACCCGCAGCGGAGCCCCATCGGCGTCAATGTACGGCATGTGGTGCCTCCCGGAGGGTAATCGACCTGTGTACCCCGATCCTCCCACCTTGCCGACAACCGCGGGTCGGGGCGCCGCGGAAAGTCAGATGCCGAGCACCGCTTTCGCGATGAGGAAGTAGACGACGAGACCGGTCGCATCCACGAACGTGCTGATGAACGGCGCGGAAACGATGGCCGGGTCCACGTGCAAGGCGCGCGCCCCGAGGGGGATGGCTCCACCAACGGCCGCGGCGAGCGTTCCGATCGACGCCACGGTGAGGAGGAGGACGAGCGCAATGTCTGCGCCGACAAGAAGCATCGCGGGAACGAAGCCGATGAGACCCAAAGTGCCGCCGAGCATGAGCCCGACCCGCAGTTCCCGGAACAGCACCCGGAGGATGTCCCGCGGTCGGACGTCTCCCAGCGCGAGCGACCGCGTAATGGTCGTCGCGGCCTGCGAACCGATGTTTCCCCCCGCGCCGATCAGCATGGGGATGAACAGGGCGAGCGCGAGGGACTGCTCGAGCGTCGCCGAAAACCTATCCTGCACCGCCACGGTGAGAGTCGATGCCGCGACGAGGACGAACAGCCAAACGACTCGGCTTCTCACGACGGCGATGAGCCGCGCAGAAAGATACGGTTGCCGCAGCGGTTCGGACCCGCCCGTGCGCGCGGCATCCTCCGCCTCCGCGGAGGCAAGAATCGAGGCAGCATCATCAAATGTGAGCAGCCCGACGAGCCGGTTTTCCGAATCAACCACGGCCGTCGCAATCAAGTCCGCGTCGACGACTTTCCTGGCGGCGTCCTCCTCCGGCTCATTCACCGAAATCAGCAACGGTTCATGCATGAGGTCGGCCACCGTGGCATCCGGTTCGGCCATGAGTAGATCCCTCAGCTCGACGGCGCCCACGACGATGCGGGTGCTGCCCGCCACCGGCAGGTAGTAGACTGTCTCGGCGCGTTTGCCCGCGCGGCGGACATGTTCGAGAGCTTCGCCGGCCGTCATGGTCGCCAGGACCTTGATGTATTCGGGAGTCATCCGTCGGCCAATACTGCCGACGCTGTAACCCAGAAGCGTTGCTGTCAGCTCGTGCTCCTCAGGCGAAAGGCCCATCAACAGCTTCTTCGCCACGTTGGCCGGAAGTTCGTCAAACAGCAGTACCCGGTCATCCGGATCGAGATCCTCGATCAGCTGGCCGACACGTTCATCTCGCAGGGCGCCGAGCACATCGCCCGCGAGCCCCGGATCGAGGTCCTCGAACACCGCGACGGCGCGGTCCTTGGGCAGGAGCCGAAACAGCACAGCCCGTCGACGCGGGTCCGTGCGGCCGAGGACCGCAACGATCTCATGATCGCGCAAAGCCAACAGGGCTTCCCGCAGCGCCGAAAGGTCGGTGATTGGAATGTCTTCGAACGCGTCAAGCGTGCTCTGCTCGGCCAACCCTCTCACCCTCCCGGCGCAATGATGCTCGCCGTTCAGCGTAGCCGTGGCGCTACTCAACTCCGTCGCCGACACAAGTACGGCAGGATTGCGCCTATGGATGCGCCCCTGACCGTCGTGATCGCCCCCGACTCGTTCAAGGGTTCGCTCGACGCGCGCGAGGTTGCGGCGGCCCTGGCGCGCGGCTGGCTCGACGTGAGACCGCACGACCTCGTGCGGGTGATGCCGCAGGCGGACGGCGGGGAGGGCACGCTCGACGCGATCGCCGCCGCGGTACCGGATGCGCTTCGCCGCGAGGTGGGGCCGGTAACCGGGCCGGACGGTCGTCCCACCCCCGGCGGGTGGCTCGAACTGCCGGGTCGCGTGGGCGTCGTCGAACTGGCCCAGTGTTCGGGTCTTCCCCTCCTGCGCGAACTCGATCCGCTCGGCGCGACCACGCGAGGGCTCGGGGAAGTCATCCGGCACGCCCTGGATGGTGGCGTCGAGTCGCTCGTCATCGGTCTGGGCGGCTCGGCCTCGACCGATGGAGGGGCTGGGGCGCTCAGCGCGCTCGGCCTGACTCTTCTGGGGGATGATGGGGACCCAATCGCCGATGGCGGCGCGGCGCTCAGCTCGCTCGCCCGGATCGACTGGTCAGGGTATCGCGAACCCCCGCCCGGCGGCGTCACGCTACTCGCGGATGTCGCCTCTCCCCTCCTCGGCCCGCGAGGAGCCGCCGCGGTGTTCGGGCCGCAGAAGGGGGCGGATGCCGCAGCCATCCGGACGCTCGAACACGGCCTCTCCCTCTTCGCGCAACTTTTGGGCGGCGACCCCGCTGCGGCAGGATCCGGTGCAGCGGGCGGAACCGCCTACGGATTCGCGGCGACATGGGATGCCCGAATCGAGTCGGGCGCGCAGGCGTTGCAGCGACTCACAGGGCTGACCGAGGCTATCGGCTCGACGGATGTGGTGCTCACGGGCGAGGGGCGATTCGACGACACGTCGATGGCCGGGAAGGTGGTCGGCGAGGTGATCGCCCTCGCGAACAGGCACGACGTGCGTGTGGGCATCGTCGCCGGTCAGCTTGCGGCAAGCCCGGAGACCTGGGGCTGCTCGCTCGCCGGCCTCGCGGGCTCGACGACCGCAGCGATCGCCGACCCGGCGCGATACCTCGAGGAAGCGGGACGCGAGGCGGCCCGTCAACTGCCGGAGTGGGCCTCGAGGAAGTCGTAAAGCTCCGTGTCATCCACGCCCGGGAACGTGCCGGACGGCAGCGGCGACAGGATGTGCGCATGCAGCTTCGCGCTCGCCCACGCCTTGTGCGACCAGCGCGAGGCCAGCTCTTCGGAGGGACGGCGGCAACACGCTGCATCCGGGCACGTCGACTTCTGCCGGTTCGTCGTCTCCCTACCCCTGAACCATTTCGCATCGTTGAACGGAACGCCGAAGGTGATGGAGAACTCCTCCGCCTGCGAGGTGCCGATCTGCGTCGAACACCAGTACGTCCCGGCGATGGTGTCGGTGTACTGGTAGAACTCGGTGGTCCGGTTGGTGCGTTCGAACGCGAGTCGGGCGCTCCAGTGCCGGCACACGATCTGGCCCTCCGTGGAGCTCGTCACGTCGGTGGGCAAGCGCAGTCCGTCATTTTCGTAACCCTTGTAGAGCGCACCATCCTCCCCCACGCGCAGAAAGTGCACCGTCATGTCCAGGTGGCTCGTGGCGAGGTTGGTGAACCGCAACGCCGCCGCTTCATGCGTGACGCCGAACGCGTCCCGGAAATCCTCGATCGCGAGATTGCGCTCCGCCTTCGCCCCCGCGAGGAAGTCGACCGACTGCCGCAACGGCATGAGACAGGCGGCGGCGAAGTAGTTGATTTCGAGCCGCTGGCGCAGGAACTCCGCATAGCTGGCCGGTTCATGATGGTCCAGGAGCCGGTGCGCGAGAGCCTGCAGCGCCATCGACCGCAGGCCGTGGCCGCCGGGAATGGACGCCGGTGGCAGATAGATCCGCCCATTCTCCAGATCGGTCACCGACCGGGTCGAATGGGGAAGGTCCGCGACGAAGATCAGGTCGAAGCCGAGCCTCTTCGCCATGAGGCTCACGGTGCGGTGCGTGAGTGCGCCCGTGGAATGCCCGGCCCCGCGAAGCTGTTCCTGGGCGAGTTCCTCGATTTCCGGAATGTAGTTGTTCTGCGTCCGCATGAACTGCCGAAGCTCCGTGTTCGCCCTGCGCGCCTCCTCCGGGGTCGCGATCGCCTCCTTCGCCCTGCGGGCGAGTTCATGATGGAGTCCGACGAGCGCCTCCAGCGTCTCATCGGGCAGCGTGCGCGACGGCCGGATGGCGGGCAGGCCGAGCCCGGCATACACCGTGCTCTGCTGCGCGCGCTCGAGCTCGATTTCCATGGCGGCGCGGCGCGACGGCGGTGCCGGATCCAGCAATTCCGCGACCTCAACGCCGACGGCCGCCGCGATGGATTGGAGCAGCGAAAGCCGCGGCTCCCGCCGGCCGTTCTCCATGAGCGAGAGCTGGCTGCCCGCGATTCCGACCTCGTTGCCCAACTGCTCCAGGGTGAGCCCCGCGACGGTGCGGAAATGACGGATGCGTTGCCCCAGTGTCGCAAGATCGGTCATGTTTTCCACAATAGCGAAAGTTTGGAGGTTCTTTCCAGCGGATTCGCCCGTAAATCTCGGCTGAGGCGCGCAGAATGATAGGACTAGCGATTTTGACTAGGAGAGAAACATGACCCTCACTGCCCCCCAGCGCACCGATCTCACGGGAGAGACCGCCATGGACGACCAGGTCCCCGTAATCCCCCAGAACGCCCCGCAGTCGGTCATCGCCTGGGTCAATGTCATCGCGAAGCTCACCAAACCCACCAGCATTCATTGGTGCGACGGATCCGCGCAGGAGTATGACGCGCTCACGCGGAAGATGATCGAGACCGGCACCCTCCTGCGGTTGAACCCCGAACACCGCCCGTACAGTTTCCTCGCCAGGAGCGACCCGAAGGATGTCGCACGAGTCGAGGCACGCACGTTCATTTGCTCCGAAGACCCCGACGACGCCGGCCCGACCAACAACTGGCGCGATCCGAAAGAAATGCGCAATACCCTCACGGAACTGTTCGACGGCAGCATGCGCGGCAGGACGATGTACGTCATCCCCTTCTCGATGGGTCCGCTCGGCAGCCCGCTGGCAAAGCTGGGAGTACAGGTCACCGATTCCCCGTACGTCGTCGCCAGCATGGCCATCATGACCCGGATGGGCGCGAAGGCCCTCGACCTCATCGGGCCGAAGACCGAGTGGGTGCCCGCCGTGCACAGCGTCGGTGCTCCCCTCCTTGAGGGCGACAAGGATGTGCCGTGGCCGTCGAATGACACGAAATACATCTCGCACTTCCCGGAGAGCCGCGAAATCTGGTCATTCGGTTCCGCCTACGGGGGCAACGCGCTTCTCGCGAAGAAGTCCTTCGCGCTGCGCATCGCATCCGTGATCGCGCGCGACGAAGGCTGGCTTGCGGAGCACATGCTCATCCTCAAGGTCACGAACCCGCGAGGCCGGGTGTTCCACGTTGCCGCCGCCTTCCCGTCAGCCTGCGGCAAAACGAACCTCGCCATGATGCGGCCCTCCATCCCCGGATGGAAAGTTGAAACCATCGGCGACGACATCGCCTGGCTTCGCCCCGGCCCGGACGGGCGGCTGCGGGCCATCAACCCGGAGGCGGGCTTCTTCGGCGTGGCGCCGGGGACCAGCCCCACCACGAACGCCACCGCCGTCGACACCATTTGGGGTAACACCATCTTCACGAACGTCGCGCTGCGCGATGACGGCGACGTGTGGTGGGAGGGGCTCACCGAGAAGGCTCCCGACCATCTCACCGACTGGCAGGGTAACGACTGGACACCGGCATCCGGGACCCCTGCCGCCCACCCGAACTCCCGTTTCACCGTTTCCGCGCGGCAGGCGCCTTCGATCGCGGACTCGTGGGACGACCCGAACGGCGTCGTGCTCGATGCGATCATTTTCGGCGGCCGCCGTGCCCACAATGTTCCCCTTGTCGTTGAGGCGCGCGACTGGGAGCACGGAGTCTTCATGGGAGCGAATATCTCCTCCGAACGCACCGCGGCAGCTGAAGGGAAAGTTGGGGAGCTGCGCCGCGACCCGTTCGCCATGATGCCGTTCTGCGGCTACAACATGGCCGACCACTGGTCGCACTGGCTCGCCATGGGCGAGAGCCTGCGCAAGAACGCCGTGGTCCCGCGCATCTTCCAGGTGAACTGGTTCCGGAAAGGGGAGGATGGCCGATTCCTGTGGCCGGGTTTCGCCGAGAACTCCCGCGTTCTGGCGTGGATCCTCGATCGCGTGGACGGTCAGGTTGGAGCGACGGACACCCCGATCGGCATGGTTCCGCGGGACGGCGGCATCGACCGAACCGGGATTGACGTGTCAGACGAGGATTGGGCCGAACTTTTCGCGATCGATCGCGACGCGTGGCTCGATGAGCTCGCCAGCACGGAGGAGTTTCTTCGCACCTTCGGCGACCGGCTGCCCGCCGCTCTGCCGAACCAGTTGCAGGATATTCGGGGTCGGCTGGAAAAGGAGTAAGCCCTCGCAGGCTCGGTCGACGCTCGGTTCGCGCAATCGCCGTGCGATGGCCCTAGTTCCACCGCGCACACCCAACGTTCTGGGCGACTTCTTCGTCTAAGTAGGTATGACCAGCCTTTCGCCTTCCGTGCGCGCTGCCGCCCTCTTTCCCGTGCGGGCAGACAGAATGGAAGCGGCGAAAAGGAGGCTGCCGGTGGAGGACCATTCTTCGGCCAGCCCGGCCGCGCAATCCTGGGAACAGGTCGTCAGCCAGCTCGTCGCGGAGCGCGGCCCCGCCCTGGAGCGGTACGCGCTGCTCCTGTGCGGCAATGCGGATGACGCGGCGGATCTCGTGCAGGACGCCCTCGTGAAGACCTTTGGTCGGCTGCGCAACGGATTCACGGTGACCAGCGCGGAAGCCTACGTGCGAAAGGCGGTCCTCAACACGTACCTCGACCGCGGCAGGAGGCAATCCCGGTGGCGGCGCATCGCCCACCTCGATGTGGCGCCCGACAGTCAGGAGTCGGAGTCCCCCTCGACGGAACGCCGACTCGACCTTCTGGCTCAGCTGCACCTTCTCTCTCCGCGCGAACGGGCGAGCGTCGTGCTGCGCTATTACGAGGATCTGAAGGTCGACGACATCAGCGAGAGCCTCGGCATCAGCTCCGGCGCAGTCAAGCGTTACCTGAGCGATGCTCTCGCGAAGCTCGCGGTTTCGCTCACCGATGAGGATCCCCTGGACGACGGAGGCCGACGTGCGCACTGAATCCGAGCTTCGCGACGAGCTACAACGGTCGATACCGAGGTCGGCATCGCGGATCGACGCCGATGCGATCATCCGGAAGGCGAAGGCTCGCCGAGCCCCGCGCCAGGTCGCTTTCGGATCCGTGGCTGTGCTCGCCGTCGCCGGTTTCGTTGTGCTGGGCACCTCGGCGCTCCCCTCCCTGTTCCCGAGTTCGACCGGGGCTTCCGACTCTGCGGGGATGTCTGCACCCGAATCCTCGATAACGGAGAAGAACGGCGACCATTTCGGTGCGGCCCAATCCGACGCGAACCGTGTTCTCACTGGTCAATGCGGCAGGGCCGCAGTTTCTCCCCCACCCAGCTCTCTCGGCCTGACCCTGACGCCGTCCTTCCCGACTCCTGTGTCTCGCGGCAGTCAACCGGTGACCGGAACGGTCACACTGACGAATACGGGAACATCGCCGGTGCGCGGTTCCACATCCTTCGAGCCGGTGATCGAACTGGCCCGGAATGGCATGACGGTCTGGCACACCAGCGGTGCGGCGCCGTCCCCCGGACGTCTGATCGACCTCGCGCCGGGCGAATCGACGACGTATTCGGCGAGTTTCACACCGGTGGAGTGCACGTCAGAGGACGAAACCGGCATCCGGTTCCGCGATAACCTGCCGCCGCTCGATTTCGGCGACGTGACCCTGACCGCAGCGATCCAGTTCATTCCCGACGGCGCCACGGGAGAGGAAGCCGTCATCATTTCCGGTCCGCCGCAAACCATAACGCTGCGCTGAGCCTCGCCACGATCCGGGGCCGGGACATTAAACGCGACAATCGCTGCCACAACGTTGGGGCAGCGATTGTGCGTTGTCTCTGAACGATCTACTTCTTGTTGAGGAGGTAGAGCAATCCAGTCAGGGCCACAACGATAGCGAAGATGAGCCCGATGACCCAACTCGCGAGCGCCGCGACTCCGCCGACAGTGCCGAGGAAGTACAGCAGCGCCAGGAGAAAGACGAGCCACATGGCCCACTTGGCCAGCCCTCTCGCAACACCCTTCTGCATGATGGCGATGGCCGCCAGGAGCGTGCCGACCACCACGAGGACGGCGGTCACCCAGCCGAGTGCCCCGTCAACCATCCCGCCGAACGCGGGCACCAATGCCCACAGCAGCGTGCCGATCGCAGCGGCCCAGAGACCGACCTTGCCGAGCATGCTGTTTCCCACCGCACCGTTCGAGCCGGTCTGGCCCCAGGCAACGAGGAAGAAGCCGATTGCGACAATGACCAGGCCGATGATGCCGAGCCACTTCACAACGTCTCCGGAGACTCCGGCCTGGCCGAGCACGACTCCCAGCAGCCAGAGGAGTCCTCCGACCAGAAGTCCGCCGCCGCCGTACAGTCGCCAGTTGGCGGTGTCTTTGTCAACATTTGACATAGTTGATTCCTTTTCCTTTTGGGAAATCATCACGGCCACCGTGACCGTGACGCGCCCTATCATGGCAGCCCCTCCACTCGCCTGTAAATGGAACACGCACTTAAACCTTGGATTAGCCTGAGAAACTGAATATTCCCAGCGTATTTGCGGGAAAGCCTCACCGTGGCGGGATTGGGCTGGGATGCTTTCGCTGGCAGGGAGTGCTCCACTACCGTGGGAAGACACCATTGACGCTCTAAAGACAAGGAACACCATGGTAAAGCAATCCATTTTCGGCAGGATCGCGCAGTTGGCGAAAGCCAACATCAATGCGCTGCTCGACTCCGCAGAAGACCCCGCAATGATGCTCGACCAGATGGTGCGCGACTACACCAACAACATTGCCGAGGCCGAGAGCGCGATCGCCCAGACCATCGGGAACCTTCGGCTTCTCGAGCAGGATCACGCCGAGGACGTCGCCAACGCGCAGGACTGGGGCAACAAGGCGCTCGCCGCCAGCCGCAAGGGCGACGAGTTGCGTGCAGCGGGCAACGCCGTGGATGCCGACAAGTTCGACAACCTGGCGAAGGTCGCCCTTGGACGCCAGCTCGCGGCGGAGAAGGAAGCGAAGGCCGCGGAGCCCACCATCGCCAGCCAGACCGAGGTCGTGGACAAGCTCAAGAAGGGCCTCGACGGCATGCGGGGCAAGTTGAACGAGCTGTCGTCCAAGCGCGACGAACTCATCGCCCGGGCGAAGACGGCGAGCGCGCAGCAGCAGGTCATGGATGCAATGAAGAGCATCGATCTTCTGGACCCGACGAGCGAGATCAGCAGATTCGAAGAGAAGATCCGCCGGGAAGAGGCGAAGGTTCTCGGCCAGCAGGAACTGGCCGCATCGAGCCTCGACGCCCAGTTCGAGCAACTCGCCGACAGCGACAAGGAGATCGAAGTGGACGCGCGGCTGGCCGCCCTTAAAGCGGGCGGAGACCCGCAGAAGGCCGTCACGTCCTGAGCGTATTCTCGTCCGATGGACGTGAATTTTCTCGTCGCGCCGCAGTGGCAGGGCTCTGGTTCGACCAGGGCCCTGCAACTCGGTGACGGGGCCGAGGCTATCCGGGGCGACCTGCCGGCGTCGCGCACCACGGTCGTTCCGATACCGCTGGGTGCGGGCGAGGGACTCGGCAGCGGCGTCCGCAGAATTACCGCGATCCAGTCAGTGCGCGACCGCATCGCAGAGGCCCTGGCCGGCATCGACGGGCCCGTTGTCACGATCGGCGGCGACTGCGGCGTCGACCTCGCCGCCATCGCGCACTCGCACGAGGCTCACCCCGACGATCTTGCCCTCGTGTGGTTCGATGCGCACCCGGACGCCAACACTCCGGAGAGCTCGACGAGCGGCGCGTTCCACGGGATGGTCCTGCGCACCGCCGTGGGTGATGGATTCCCTTCGCTGGTCCCGGACCTGCCGGTACCCGCAGAGCGCGTGGTCCTCGTCGGGACGAGAGCTTTCGACGAACCGGAGGCGGAGTGGATCGCCGGTCGCGGCATCCGGGTGATCGGGCCGTCCGAGCTCACCGCCGAGTCGCTCGTCGCAGCGATTGAAGCAACGGGTGCCAGCGCGGTTCACGTGCACATCGATCTGGACGTGCTCGACCCGGCCGAATTCTCCTCTCTCGGGTTTCCCGAACCGTTTGGCGTGACCGTCGCCTCCCTCCTCGACGCGATCCGCGCGGTGACGACCCGCTTCGAGCTGGCCGGCGCGGCCATTTGCGAGTTCGCCCCGCCAAGCCCGGAGGCAGCTTCGGACGATCTGCCGACGATTCTGCGCATCGTGGGGGCACTCACCGCGGAATCCGGGCCGGCCTGACGCGGCTGTGCCTCATCCCGCCAGCACGCGTAGCCTCGTGGAATGAAGAATTACGACGTCATTGTGATCGGCGCGGGTTCCACGGGAGAAAACGTGGCCGATCGAGCAAAGGCCGGCGGCCTGAGCGTTGTCATCATGGAGAGCGAGCTCGTGGGGGGCGAATGCTCCTATTGGGCGTGCATGCCGTCGAAAGCGCTGCTGCGCAGCGGTACTGCATTGCGCGCCGCCAGACGCGTCGGTGGTTCGCGGGAGGCGGTGACCGGCGAACTCGACGTGGCCGCGGTGTTCGCGCGGCGCGATTCGACGGTGCATGACTGGAGCGACGCGAGCCAGGTGAAGTGGCTCGATTCCGTCGGCGTCGACCTCGTCCGCGGCGAGGCCCGCATCACCGGAGACCGCGAGGTCACAGTGGTTGGCGCGGATGGCTTCGAGGAGACCTATCGCGCGCGCCACGCGGTCGCCGTCTGCACCGGCTCTGCCGCTCTGCTCCCGGACATCCCCGGCCTGCGCGAAGCGAAACCGTGGACGAGCCGGGAAGCGGTCAGCGCGAAGGTCGCCCCGGATCGACTGGCCATCCTGGGCGGCGGTGTTGTGGGCGTCGAGATGGCGACCGCATACGCGGGATTCGGCACCGAAGTGACCCTCATCGCCCGCAGTGGACTGCTGAGCAAGGAAGAGCCGTTCGCGGGAGAACTCGTCGCCACAGGGCTTGAAGGTCTCGGCGCAACCGTGCTCACCGGGGTGTCGCCGACAGCAGTGGCCAGAACGGGGGCGGATGTCGTGATCGAGCTGGACGACGGTACGAGCATCGCCGCCGACGAGGTGCTCGTGGCCACCGGCCGCATCCCGCGCACGGCGGGACTCGGACTCGAGCGTGTCACCCTGAACGATGGCGGTACCCTGCACGACGGCGAATGGCTCGACGTTGACGACACCATGCGGGTTCGCGGCTCCGACTGGCTGTATGCGGTCGGCGATGTGAACCACCGCGTTCTTCTCACGCATCAGGGAAAGTACCAGGCGAGGGCGGCCGGCGACGTGATCGCGGCGCGGGCTAACGGCCTCGTGATCGACAATGGCGCGTGGGGACGCCACGCGGCTACCGCCGATCACGAGGCCGTCCCCCAGGTCACGTTCAGCGAACCGGAGGTTGCCTCGGTCGGACTCACGGAAGCCGCGGCGCGCGAGGCCGGCTACGACAATATCCGGGCCGTCGACTACAACCTGGGGTGGGTGGCGGGGGCGAGCCTCCACGCGGAGAAATACCGTGGCCGGGCGCGCATGGTGGTCGATGAGAACCGGGGCGTCGTGATCGGGGCAACCTTCGTCGGGCAGGATGTCGCCGAATTGCTGCACGCGGCGACCGTCACGATAGTGGGCGAAGTCCCGATCGGCCGGCTGTGGCATGCGGTGCCGGCGTACCCGACCATGAACGAAGTGTGGTTGCGCCTCCTCGAGGCATATCGCGGTTAGAGGCTCCCGTACACGCCGAGCAGCGCGGTCGCGGACGCGGCCCAGGTGTAGCCGAGGGCGTGGTCGCGGGCGGATGCAGACAGCGCCGCGAGAAGCTGCTCATCGTCGAGCAGTCGGGCGATGGTGGCCCCCCACGCGACGGGGTCACGCGAATCGACCAGCACCCCGGACACTCCTTCGGACACCGACTCGAGCATCCCGCTCCCCCGGAATGCAATGACCGGCGTGCCGCTCGCTGCGGATTCCAGAGCCACAAGGCCGAACGTTTCGCTGTGCGACGTGACGAGCGTCAGCGCTGCCGCTGCGAACAACTGCGCCAGCTCGGTCCGGTTGAGTGCGCCCGCGAACCGAACGTCCTGACCGATACCGAGTTCTTCGGCGAGTGCCCGAAGGCCCGAAGCGTACCCTTCATCTCCCGGGGTCGCCTCGCCGACGACGACGAGAACCGGCGCACGGCCGCGCCGCGCGTGCACGGCCGCGAGCGCGCGGAGAGCGAGTTCCTGATCCTTGAGCGGCTGGATGCGGCCGACGACGACGAGAATGGGCCGGTCTGGACCGATCGCCAGATCTGCCCTCACCCGCGCCTGCGCTTCCGAGCGGTTCGGGCGGAACAGGTCGACGTCGACCCCAGGCGGAATCACCCAGACCCGCTTCGCCGGCGCACGAACCGAGTCGATCAGAAAGGTGGCCTCCGCGGCCGATCCGGCGACGATGGCGGTTGCCTGACTTGCCAGATACGCCTCCGACTGGACGCGGCGATCCGGCTCGCGCGCAGCTCCGGGCGCCGCGAGGCTGTTCTTCATTGCGGCGAGCGTGTGAAAGCTCTGCACAAACGGAACTCCGAATTCCAGAGCAACCGGGAGTGTTGCGATTCCACTCAACCAGTAGTGGGCGTGAATCACCTCGAAGCCGGAATTCGGCCGCGCAGCCAGGGCGGCGACGGCCTCGCCGAACTCGTCTGACACCGACGCCAGGTCCTCTTTGCGAATTGGCCCTCGCGGTCCGGCCGCAATTTCGTGCAGCGTGATCCCCGGTTCGAGCTGCGTTTCGGATGGGGGTCCCGCGGCCCGGGTGAGCAAGTCGACTTCGACGCCGCGGTGCGCGAGCTCGCTCGCGAGTGAACTCAGGGCGACGTTCATTCCACCGGCGTTGCCCGTGCCCGGCTGCGCAGTCGGAGAGGTGTGCATCGACACCAGTGCGATGCGATGGGGGATGCCGGGCATGCCAACACTGTATTGCCTCTGCCGCGCACACCGCCGGGAGATGCTAGAACAGTCAGCATGGCTACTGCCGCCTCCCGGTTCGAGCGCGCGGCGCAAGCGTTCGTGCGGCGCGCGTCGGGTGTTCGGTGGCTGCGCGCGGTGGTGCTCAGCCCAATCGTCGCGCGGCCGGGCTATTGGTTTGCGACTCTGTGCGGTCTGGTGTGGGGAACGGTACTGAGTCTCGGCCGCATCCGGCCCCAGGGTGGAGTGATCGTGGCGAGGAAGTGCCCCCGCTGGGCCTTCGGCCGTGGCGGTACGACCATCGGCGCGGTGTTCTTCACGAACAATGCCCTCTCTGAAAGCATCCTGGCGCACGAAGCGGTGCATCGCGCCCAGTGGAAGAGGTATGGCCTCGCGCTCATCCCCCTTTACATCGCGGCCGGCCGCGCCGGCGCCACGAACCGTTTCGAGATCGAGGCGGGGCTCGAGCGTGGCGGTTACATTTCGTAGGCGGGAGGGTGGCGGTCCTGCCAGCGCAGGCGGCGTTCCAGTTGCGCCCCGAGTGCGAGGAGAACGTGCTCGCCGCCGGGGCGACCGATGAGCTGGACGCCCATCGGGATGCCCGCCGCGGTGACGGATACCGGAAGCGCGATCGCGGGCAGTCCGCTCGCGTTCAGGAACGAGGTGAATGGCGTGTACTGCACCTGCTGGGTGAAGTTCTGTTCCGGGTCCGTCTGGTCGTACCAGCCGATCGGGCGCGGAGTCATCGCGAGCGCTGGGGTCAGAACCGCATCGTATGGGGCGAAATGGCGGATGACGGATTTCTCGAACATCGTCAACGCCAGGAGCGCGTCGGCGAGCTGCCGGGCGGTGAGTTCGCGTCCTCGCTCGACGAGCCACTGCGTGAGCGGCTCGAGGAGGGTGAGTGCCTCCCCCTCCGCGGGGATGGTGGCGGCGCCCGCCTGCCAGATCGTGCGGAATCCGGGGGCGAAGCTGTCGTCGGGCTCGAGGGCGGTCTGCTCCAGACCGTGGCCGAGCGCGTCAAGTTCGCGCACCGCCAGTTCCAGCGCTTCGGTTGCTTCCGGCGCAATCCGGATTTCGGCGGCACTGTCCCACGGGGATGTCGTCATGACACCGAGCTGGAACCGGCCTTCGCCGCGCACCGCGGCCCCGAGGAGCGCGCCACCCTCCCAGCGCGGCGCCCGAAGGGTGTAGGGGTATTCGCCGCCGCTGATCATCGCATCCAGGAGCATGGCGGCGTCGGCGACGGTGCGGGCGATCGGCCCGGGTACCGAGAGCCCGGCGAGGCGGTCGATTCCGGTTCCGGAGGGAATGAGGCCCCGCGATGGTTTGAGGCCGACCAGTCCGCACGCCGCGGCGGGAATTCGGATGGAACCGCCGCCGTCTGACCCCGGGGCGAACGGGAGCAGCCCCGCCGCAACCGCTACTGCGGCGCCGCCGCTGGAGCCGCCGGCGCCAAGCGCGAGGTCGTAGGGGTTTCGCGCCGGCGGCGCGACGCGGTTCTCGGTGTAGCAGGACAGGCCGAATTCCGGTGTGTTGGTTTTGCCGAGGCTTATCGCCCCCGCGCCGTCCAGTACCGTGACGAGGTCGTCCGAGACGTCGGGTACGAAATCGTCGAGCAATCGCGACCCGAACGTCGAGCGCACTCCCTTTCGCTGCACGAGGTCCTTGTCGGCTGAAGGGAGGCCCCACAGTGGCGCCGACCGCGGCACCGAGGTCCCGATGTCGCGCGCCCGCACGCGGGCGGCATCGGCGGTGACGGTCACAAACGCACCAAGATCAGGGTCGAGCCGCGCGATGCGATCCAGGTAGTGGTCTGTCAATTCGGTGGGAGTGACGTCGCCGCGCTGCAGCGAGGCCCACTGCTCCTGCGCGGTGAGGTGGTGAAGTTCGGGCACGCTACGAGCCTACGGGGTGGACTTGACACGAATCGCGTTCTATGGTTACTTAGTCAAGTAACTAACCAATCAACTGGGCAATGGCGACGAAGGAGGCCACACCGTGGATGATTCCCGGCCGATCTTCATTCAGATCGCAGAGCAGATCGAGAGCGACATACTCCGCGGAACGCTGCCCGAGGAATCCCAGGTTCCGTCAACAAATGAGTATGCGGCGTTCTACCGCATCAACCCGGCCACGGCCGGCAAAGGCGTCAACGTGCTCATCGACTCCGGCATCCTCTACAAGAAACGGGGAATAGGCATGTTCGTTGCCGAAGGCTCCAGAGCGAGGATCATCGCAGCCCGGCGCGAGCAATTTCACGCCGAGTTCGTCACGCCGCTCGTGGCGGAGGCCAGGAGCCTCGGGATCGGCCAGGCAGAACTCACCGACATGATCAGGAAAGAAGGAAACTCATGAGCGCAGCGATCGAGGTCACCGGCGTCACACGACGATTCGGATCCCTTCGCGCCGTCGACAATGTGACATTCAGCGTGGAGGAGGGCACCATTTGCGGTCTGCTCGGACGCAACGGAGCCGGCAAGACGACACTCATGCAACTCCTCACCGGCCAGGACTTCGTGTCCGCCGGGTCGATCACGGTGTTCGGCCAGTCCCCCGTGGAGAACGCCGGCGTGCTCCAGAATGTCTGCTTCATCAAGGAAAGCCAGAAGTATCCGGAAGACTTCAAAGTCAGGCACGTCCTGAAGAGCGCGCCGTGGTTCTTTCCGAACTGGGATGCGGACTTCGCGGGTCAGCTCGTCGAGGATTTCCGACTTCCGCAGGGCCGAAAGATCAAGAAACTCTCGCGCGGGCAACTCTCCTCCGTCGGGGTCATCGTTGGCCTCGCCTCTCGCGCACCTCTCACGTTCTTTGATGAGCCGTACCTTGGTCTCGATGCGGTTGCGCGGCAACTGTTCTACGATCGTCTCCTTGCGGACTACGCGCTGCACCCCCGCACCGTCGTCCTCTCCACGCACCTCATCGACGAAGTGAGCAACCTCCTGGAGCACGTGCTCGTGATCCACAACGGTCGCATCATCATCGACGACTCGGCGGAGGGCCTGCGCGGATCCGCGACAACGGTCGTCGGCACAAAGGCGGCCGTGGACGGATTCACCCGCAGCCGGACGGTTTTGCACCGTGACAACATCGGCGGGATTTCCTCGGCCACCGTCGGCACCCTGAACAGCGAAGACCGAAAAGCCGCCGCCGCCGCGGGACTGGAGCTCTCGGCCGTTTCGCTGCAGCAACTCATCATCCGTAAAACCGGCACCACAGAGGAAGAAATCGAGCTCAGCGCATGACAACCACAACCACCCACACTCCCACCCCCGGCGCGTTGGCCAGGATTTTCGCCGTGGTGCGCCTCCACTTCGTGAACAAGGGCCAGATCATCGTGGTGCCCTGGCTCATCATGTCGTTCATCTTCGCCGTAACCCTGATTATCGGGTGGATTCTGCGCACCTCGCTTTCCGCGAAAGACCTCTCCGAAGCCGGGTCAGGCATGCAGTACTCCGGTGCGATCGGATACTTTCTCGTGTACATGCTCGTGATCGCGGTGATGGCGATCAGCCAGACCTTCCCGTTTGCGCAGAGTTACAGCGCAACCCGCAGGGATTTCTACCTGGGCACGATCGTCGCGTTCGCGATCCTCTCGCTGGTGTACTCTGCGGCCGTCACCGTGCTGGGCTGGATCGAGGATTTCACCAACGGGTGGGGCCTCGGCGTTGTCCTCTTCAGCCCCGGCTATCTGAGCCCGAACCTCGTCGAGCGATTCTACGAGGCGTTCGTGCTTTTCCTGTTCTTCTTCATGATGGGCATCGCCGTCGCAAGCGTCTACGTGCGTTGGAGGGTCAATGGGATGCTGATCTTCTTCGCCTCTCTCGCCCTCGTGATCCTCGGGCTCGTCGCGCTTGCCACGGTGTCGAGTAGCTGGGGAGCGGTCGGGGCATGGTTTGTCGCGATGGGGTTCTTCGGAGTGGTTTCCTGGACGCTCGTCCCGACCGCGCTCGCCGCCATCGTCGGGTTCCTGCTGCTGCGAAGGGCGACCCCGCGCGCGTAGCGGCGCGGCGCGAACACCGCTCGCCGCCATAAAGCCAGTTCTCAGGGTTGGCTGACCTATTATCGGTTCGTGAGTGAACTACGGCCGCGGGGGAACCGACGGCAATCCGAGCCGACGATCGCCAGGCATGGTCGGCTTCGCACGTCCGGGCCGGTCATCACCCTTCTCAAATTTGTCTCGGCCGCTCTTGCCGTGATCCTCGTCAGCGGGGGTGCCGTCGTCAGCTATGCGGTGTGGGACATTGCCAGTTCGGTGAAACCCGGCGTTGCCCTCATCGGCGAGACGATCGGCCCGCCTCCCGATATCGGGGCGATCGAGGGCGGCGTGAACCTGCTTCTGGTCGGCAGCGACAGCGGGCAGGGCGACCCGGCCTACGGGCACCGTGGCGAAACCCTCAACGATGTCACCATCCTTCTTCACATTTCGGCGGATCACACGAACGCCACCGTGGTGAGCTTCCCACGGGACATGCTGGTGCCCATTCCGTCGTGCCCGAAGGAGGACGGTTCCGGCAACTGGGGTTCCCAGTCGGTAAACAAGATCAATGTTTCCCTGACCTACGGCGGGCTGGCGTGCGTGGTGAAGACGGTGTCCGACCTCACCGGAATTAGCATCCCGTTTGCCGCCAAGATCGAGTTCAACGGTGTGATCGAAATGTCGAATGCCATTGGCGGCGTGACCGTGTGCGTCGCTACCGCGATCAACGACGGGCAAATCGGACTCCACCTGCCCGCCGGCCAACAAACCCTCCAGGGGTGGAACGCGCTCATGTTCCTCCGAAGCCGTTACGGAGTCAACGGTGGAACGGATATCGCCAGAATCAGCAATCAGCAGGTTTTCCTGTCGGCCCTCGTGCGGCAGGCGAAAGCGGCGGCAACCCTGTCCGACCCGATCAAGGTCTACGGACTCGCCAAAGCGGCCGTCGACAACATGCAGGTGTCCAACAGCCTCCGGAACCCGGTCACTCTCGCCTCGATTGCTTTGGCGATGAAGAATATCGAACCGCAGAACATTCAACTCGTTCAGTACCCGACCCGGTTTGGCAGCGCCGGCGGCCTGAATGGAGTGCTCCCGATTCAGGACGCGGCGAACGTCCTCACCGCTGCCATCATCAATGATCAGCCCGTTCAGCTCAGCGGAACAACCGGCCCCGGTTCCACGCTCGACCCGAACGCCACGGCGCCGCCGATCGACCCGTCACAAGCCCCGGTGCAGCAGGCGGTAACGCTCCCCGGGACCATCACGGGGCAGAATTCGGCTCAACAGACCTGCTCCGAAGGCCAGGACTACCGACCGTAGCCGGGCACGGAATTGAACCCGTTCATTCGAGTTCCGTGCGCAATGCCCCAATGAGCCGTTCGAACTCCTTCGGCGCGGCGTCGATGATCCTGAGTCTGGCCCTGCGCCCTATCCGCCGGTGCGTTCCCGAGGCGTTCACGAGCGCATACTCCACCCGGGCACCGGTGTCATCGGGGACCACTCGATACTCGGCCCGATACCACCAACCGCCCTGAACGATGACGAGCCAGGCGCCGGCGTCCGCCGTGAAGAAACTCTTCGCCCCCTCCCCCGGATCGAATCGAGCCGCGAGGGATTCGAAGATGGGTTTGGGGCGCGCGCGGATGTGCGCCTGGAACTCCTGCAGAACGACCGCACCTTCCGGCCTGTCCCGTGGTGCTTCAGGCATGGTCGGAACCGACCGCAATGGCGACCAGACCGAGTTCCGCTTCCCCGGCAAGCCCTGGGTGACGTGGGATGACACGAACCGTGTAGCCGAAACTTCCGGCACGGGACAGGTGGACCGTCCCCGCGAACTGCACCAGTCCCGCGGCGCCGGAATCGACGACGCCGGTGTCGTCGGGCGTCAACTCGAGCCGTTCGGGGGTGTCCAGTTCATCGTTCGAATGGGTTGGCCCATAGAGAAGTTCCACAGAAACGTCCTCGAGGGAAAGGCCGTCGAGCTGCACTCGGGCACGCACCTGCAGTTCGTCTCCTACTTCGGGTACCGTCTCGATGCCGCCGGATTCAACGGAGCGGACGCTTACCTTCGGCCACGCTGCAACAACCTTGCTCTTCCACGCGGCGAGGTCGCGTGCGCCGCGGTTCTCCTCTGCGGTGAGCTCCAGCGACGCCGCGACCGCGGGCATGTAGAGGCGGGTGACGTATTCACGAACCATCCGATCTGCGCTGAGTTCGGGAGACAGCGTCGCCAAAGTGTGTCGGATTGATTCGACCCACCGCGTGGGCACGCCTTCGTCGTTGCGATCGTAGAACCGCGGTGCAACCTGGTGCTCGATGAGGTCATACAAAGCGGATGCCTCAAGTTCGTCCCGTTCCGCTGAGTCGCCGGCCGCGTCGGCACTGGGAATCGCCCAGCCATTCTCGCCGTCGTAGAACTCGGCCCACCAGCCGTCGAGGATGGAGAGGTTCAGCGAGCCATTCATCGCGGCTTTCATTCCGCTCGTTCCGCACGCTTCAAGGGGTCGCAGCGGGTTGTTCAGCCACACGTCAGTTCCCGGGTACAGCACCTTGGCCATTCCGATGTCGTAATTGGGGAGGAACACGAGCCGCCCACGGATCGCCGGTTCGTTCGCGAATCGCACGAGTCGCTGGATGAGGCGCTTCCCTTCATCATCGGCGGGGTGGGACTTGCCGGCGACAACAATCTGGATCGGCCGTTCCGGGTCGCACAACAGTGACCTCAGCCGATCTTCATCGTGCAGCATGAGCGTCAACCGCTTGTACGTCGGTACCCGGCGGGCGAATCCGATGGTGAGCACGTTCGGGTCCAGAAGCGTTTCGTACCATGCAGGGGGCAGTGCGTTCGCGTGCTGTGCTTTCCACGCCGCAGACATTCGGGCGCGAGCATCCGCCACGAGCTTCGCGCGCAGCGTCCCCCGGAGCTTCCACACATCAGCGTCGCTGATGGAGTCCGACAGCCAGTCGCAGGCGGTCGTGTCGCTCGTGCCCAGCTTTTCCTCGGCGAGCTTCGCCACGGAGCGATCAGTCCAGGTCGGTGCGTGCACACCGTTCGTCACGGAAGTGATCGGAACATCCGCGCTGTCGAACCCTGGCCACAGGGCGCCGAACATGCGCCGGCTGACTTCGCCATGCAGCCTGGACACCCCGTTTGCCCGTTGCGCGAGCCGAAGGCCCATGACGGCCATGTTGAACGTGTCCTCCACGCCCCCGTCGTAGTCTTCGGCGCCGAGCGCGAGAACATCCGCCACCTCGACTCCGGCCAGGAGGTCGGTGGAGAAGTATCGCTTGACCAGCTCGGCGTCGAAGCGATCAATGCCCGCAGCGACAGGAGTGTGGGTGGTGAACACGGTCGCTGCCCGCACGACTTCGAGCGCTTCGCGGAAAGTCAGGCCGGTGCCGACCAGCTCACGGATGCGCTCGAGTCCGAGGAACCCCGCGTGGCCTTCGTTCGTGTGAAACACTTCGGGCGCCGGCGAGTCGGTGAGCTTCGCGAACAGCGAGATCGCGCGCACGCCGCCAATTCCGAGCAGGAGTTCCTGCAGCAGCCGATGCTCGCCGCTTCCGCCGTACAGTCGGTCTGTCACCGTCCGGTACTCGTCGTCATTTTCGGGAATGTCGGTGTCGAGCAGAAGCAGCGTGACCCGACCGACGGCAACCTGCCAGATCCGCGCGTAGAGAACACCGTGATCGGGAAGTGCAAGGGCAATGTGAGCAGCCGACCCATCCGGTTGCCGGAGCAGGGTAAGCGGCAAACCATCCGGGTCCAGAACCGGATAGGCCTCCTGCTGCCAGCCGTCCGTCGAAATTGATTGGGCGAAGTAGCCTGCGCGGTAGAACAGGCCGGCGGCGATGAGAGGAACGCCCAGGTCGGACGCGCTCTTCAGGTGGTCCCCCGCCAGAATGCCGAGGCCGCCCGAGTACTGCGGGAGGGCCGTGGTGATTCCGAATTCCGGGGAGAAGTAGGCAATCGACTTCGGTGCGCCCGAGCCGAGGGACTGGTACCAGCGCGGTTCGCTGATATACGCGTGCAGGTCGTCGACGAGCGCGTTCGCCCGGGCAAGGAACGCCTCATCCGCGGCAAGTTCCGCGATCCGCTCGGCATCGAGCGTGCCGCAGACGGCGATCGGATCATGGCCGGTGGCTTCCCACTGGCCGGGGGAAAGCTGCTCGAACAATTCGCGAGTCGGGAGATGCCAGGACCATCGCAAATTTGTGGCCAGTTCATCCAGGACCCGAAGGGAATCCGGAAGAACGGGCTGGACACTGAACCGTCTGATCGCTTTCACGAAGATCAAGCCTAGGGTAGATGGCTACCCGGTTTTGCCCTCCTCGGCCGGAACGGGAGAATCGGGCTCGATCACCTCGGCGGTCTCGCGTTTTCGCCGCCTGAGGGCACCGGCAATGCCGCTGGCCCCCATATAGCCGGCGTAGAGGAACAATCCGGCGGCAATCACCGGGATCAACCAGTTTCGTCCCTCACCGTTGACCCAGGTGTTCACCCAGCCGAGGTAGGGGATGCTGTACCAGACCTTGCCGCGGATTTGCGCCGCGAAGACCTGTTTCGCGTCGGGTGCATTGTTCGCATCACCCTGGGTCGTGAACGTTCTGGTTCCGTCTGACCGCGCGGTCGTGACGATGATCCGATGGGTGACCACCGCCGGTTTTCCGGATTCGATCTGGTACGTAATCGTGTCGCCGATGGCCAGGGTGTCGGGATCCACCGGCTTGACGATGATCAGCGTTCCGATCGGATAGGTCGGCGTCATGGAGCCGCTCAGGATCGTCATGGGTGTCGAGCCGGTGATTGCGGGAACGACGATCGCCATCGCCCCGATGAGGAGTACGAGAGCGAGCAACCCTGCGCTCACGCCCACGCCTAGATAGTGCAGTAGGCCCTTTGGCTTCTTCTCGGTCCTCGCCTCTGACCGTGCTGAGGCGTGCCTGGCGCCGGTGCTCTTGCTCGTCACGCGTCCTCCCGCCGACGCCGCCTGGCAGCGACCAGCAGAAACAACCCTACGCCGAGAGCCCCGGCACTCAGCGCAATCACGCGGTACGGTATGTCGGATCCGGTATACGCGAGGGCTACCGGATCGCCGCTGACCGGGAGAATCGTCGAGGCACCATTGCAGGACGTTGGCGGAAGCGAACCGACGGCAGCATCGCTCATGCCGATGCCCAGCGACATGCTCGCGGTGTCTTTCTGTCCAGCGGTGCCGGTGAGATTGCCGAGCGCGAGAGTAGCCGTCACTTTGACGGCGCTGCCTGACGGGACGAAGTCGCCCTCGACAAGAACCCGGCACGGAGCCGCACTGCTCAACGGCACCGCAGTGCCGATGGTGGCTGGGGTACTGGAACTCACGGTTATTTCGTCGGCGATCACGGTCGACGAGGCGATGACGTCAGAGAGGACCACTCGGAGGTATCCGGCCGATCCCGAAACGTTTCGCACCCAAAAGCTCGCGCTTTGGCTGTCGCCGGGCACGAGAAGAGCGATGCCGTTGAAGAGGGGACCGGCGAGCGAGGGCGAGTAGGTGATTCCGTCGGTGCTGAACTCCATGCCGAGTGGAGTCGCATACGACGGCTCGGCTACACCAAGTGAGGCCAGAACCAGGACTGCAGCCGCCACACCGGCGCGGGCGGCTCGATTCCCGCGACGCGACCGGGCCGTCACGGACACGCTAGCGCCCTCTTCTTGAGTTCGATTGTGGCCGTGCCAACGACATTGTTGTCGGCGTCAAGCGCTCGAACGTTGTACTGCCGCTTTTGCCAGCTCCAGTCCTCCAGCGGGTCACCAGACGGCTGGGTTCCATCGATGGTGATTTGCGTCGCAGTGGCGCCACTTGTCCCGATCGTCTTCCAGCCTCCGTCGTCGGCCTGGAACGTGTACGCTCCCGCGTCCGCGCTGTCCCAGCTGTACACGACATCCTCATCGCGTTTCTGGTTCCCGACCGAGATTTCCGTGCACTGAAGGTTCAGTGAGACCGGCACCCGCTCGAGGGTGAAGCGCTGGGCGGCGGATCCGTCGCACAGCACCTGATAGTAGGCGGTTTCGTTGTTGTAGTTGGTGAGGATTGCCCCCGGTGCAATGCACAGACCGCTGGCTTTGTTCACGATCTGGTAGACACCGGAGGAGACCTCCTGGAACTGCCAGCCCTGGCTTCCGGTTCCGGAGGCGTTCTGGATCTTGATCACCGAACCCGGCGCGGTCGACCCGCCATTGTCCCAGCGGAGACCCTGTTGGTGCCGCGGCGTCACAGAGAGGTATCCGTTCGCATCTGCACCGCTCAATTGGAATTGCTGGTTCGGGTTGGTGTGGCAGCCCCAGTCGATGAGTTCGGTTCCCGCGCCACCCGATGCCCTGATATCCAGGCAACGATTCGAGTTGGTCGTGAGATGGATTCGAAACCATGCGGTCGAGGAAATCGGAGCAACCGGATAGATGTACTGGGTGTTCTGGGTCGTGGTTGCGCTTGCCGTCGCGGTCCACGTGCCCGCTGTCAGTGTTGCTGTCACCGTCGGCTGAAGAGAGATTGTGCCTGTGGGTGAAGCGATGTCGCTTCGTTCGGCATTGGAAGCACGCATGCACCAGGTCTTTGCCTGGCCGGCGATGAGCGTGTCGGTCATCGAGGGAAAGCTGGCCCACGTACCCGACGTGATGGTGCCGGAGGGTGTTGCGGTGGACGTGCAGCTCGCCGCGGTGGTCGGCCCCCACATCGTGACGTCGATCTTCGCCGCAAGCACTGCCGAGCCGCCGGACACATAACCCAGGGCGATCGACACCGGAATGGGCGTCGAACTGGTGGTCGGACTCGTGTTGGTGACCGTGACGCTGCCGGTGCGCGCGCGGGTGTCGTTGACGAACGTGTACTGCAGAGTGGATGCCCCGGAGGAGAACCCGGAAAGGGAAACCGCGATGCTGCCGGCTTTGGCGGTTGAGGTCAGGGCAGCGTTTGCGCTCCAGTACGCGTACGCGACGCCGGAGGACCCCAGAACGAGGAATGCCGCGATCGCCGCGACCAGTCCGGTTCGCGGGATACGCCAGCTACCTGCCGCTTTTTGTGCGCGACTCACGGTGTCACCTGGTTTGCCGTGAAGGTCATAGTGAATGGCGAGGACTGGTTCTGCGCGGCCGCTGCAGTCAGGGAAACCTGAATGCAGACCGTGACGGTCGCACCGCCCGCCAGTGAGCCGGAAAGTACCGTCGGAGTAGCGGTGGAACTTGGCCCGGTGATTGTTCCGCTGCAGACGCCGGACTTCACGCGCACCTCAATCGGGGCGGATCCCGCGGCAGTGCTGACGGTAACGGTTGCAGGAGTCGTACCGGTGTTCTTCACACTCACCTGCTGGGAGGCCACATCGCCCGGCATGAGGGAAGACCACGGTGTGCCGCCCAGCGCGTAGTTGGCCGAGCCATTGATGGTAATGCCAAGGCTGCCGGCGCGAAGGGTGCTCGCCGAGAGGGACTCCGACCGATTCAGGTTTGCGAAGCTGCCCGCGGCGGTGGAGACCCCGAGAACGGAGGCTACCCCGATGAGGGCCGTCGTGAGGAGCATCCCCCTGATGCCGGGCAGCCAAATCGGGCGACGAACGTCGGCGCGATGCTTGGGCATGGGGGTCACCTCCTCGGTTGATCGGTAGTTTGACGGATGTTGCGGAGAATGGCGGGCACGCGACTCGTTGTCGCGTACCCACCACCTCTCTTCGGGTTACGGGTTCTGGGTCAGCGTGATCGTCATGGCCGAAAGATCAACGGCGCCGTTCATGGCGACGTTGTCATTGGCGGGCGTTCCGTTTGGCCAGGTGATCGACACGGAGACCGTGACGGTCTGGGTCCCGGCGGCAGGGCTGACGGTGCTCGTCGTGACGCCGCCGACCTTGATGACGGCAGATTTCGTCAACAGGGAGGCGAGCTTCACGTCTGCGCCAGCAGACGAGGCCGCCGCAATCGAGTCTCCCGTGAGTGCGACGGTTGCCGACAGGTTGTCTCCGACAGCGGTCACGTTGAACGTCGCGGTGTACGTGAGCACATCGCCGGGAACCGCGTGGAACGACCCCAGGGTGATCGGGCCGTTGACGTCCGACCAGGACGGGGTGCCGCTCGCCGCGATGGTGAGTTCACCAGCGGTGATCGTGCCACCGGAAAGCGACGCCGAGTCGTTCCAGTAGGCAAGTGAACCAGCGCCGCCAAGAAGAAGGGCGATGCCAGCTGCGCCGGCTATGGCCGACTTGGTGAGCTTGTTCATGATGTGTGTCCTATTCGAGTTAGGACCCAAGGCTGCTCCCAGCAGTACTGGAAGCCCGCTTTCGGGTCGCGGGTTGTTCAGTGTTCCGAGAGCCGAAACCCGACCCCCAGTGAGAAGTACCCAACTCGGACCAGTGCGTGATCCTTGCTCCGGTATATCCCCCGCCAAGAACAGTACCGGTCGGCACAATAGAGGACAAGGTTTGTACCCCACCCAGAAGTGGGTACACCTGAGCGGGGGCCATTGTCGGTCCCGATTCCACCGGCGCATGCCTGTGAATGTTCGCCAGCGATGAGAAATTCGAGGCATCGTTCGGTACGGTCGAAGAGTGAGTTCCGGTTACGAGCCGACCACGGGTCGGATTCCCCACCGGCTGGTGTCCCCGCGCCAGCCCCATGACCGCTTCGCGCCCAAAGCGTGGGTGGGCGAAGTGGTGCCGTTTCGCGCCACGATTTTCGCCGAAGGCCACGACCTGCTCGGCGCGGAAATCGTGCTCACCGACCCCCACGGCACACACACGTCCCACCGGATGCGATCCATCGCCTCCGGCATGGACCTGTGGGAAACGATGGCGCTGATTGGTGAGCCGGGAGAGTGGAGCTTTCGGATCCGCGCGTGGCGTGACGACTGGGCTTCCTGGATTCGCGCCGCAAGCCTCAAAATCCCCGCAGGTGTTGACGTCGACGTGACCCTCGACACGGGCGCGCTGCTGCTCACGCGGGCCGCGAAACAGCATCCACGACACCGTGCCATCCCCGCCGCGCTCGCCGTTCTCACGGACACGGCGCGCACTCCCGACGAGCGCCTCGAGGCGGTGCGGGAGGCGAAGCTCACGGCTCTGCTCGACGCAGCTCCGCTCGCCTCGCTGACGACCACGGGAGATTCGCACCCGCTACGCGTGGAACGAACCCGCGCCGGCGTCGGAAGCTGGTACGAATTCTTCCCCCGCTCCGAGGGAGCGAAACGTCACAAGGATGGGCGGTGGACGAGCGGCACTTTCGCGACCGCCGCGCGCCGGCTTCCCGCCATCGCCGACATGGGGTTCGACGTTGTCTACCTTCCGCCGATCCACCCGATCGGAACGAGTTTTCGCAAAGGCCCGAACAATTCCCTGGACGCGGGGCCGAACGACCCGGGATCCCCGTGGGCGATCGGCTCTGCCGCCGGCGGCCACGATGCTGTGCACCCGGACCTCGGCACCATCGACGACTTCACGAAGTTTCTCAACGCCGCGAGAAAGAACGCCCTGGATGTTGCGATCGACCTCGCGCTTCAGTGCTCCCCCGACCACCCGTGGGTGACCGAGCATCCGGAATGGTTCACCCGTCGCGCGGACGGGACGATCGCCTACGCCGAGAACCCGCCGAAGAAGTATCAGGACATTTACCCGCTCGACTTCGACAACGACGAGGAGGGGCTTCGCGAAGAAATCCTGAGGATCGTCACGTTCTGGATTGACCTCGGCGTGAAAATCTTCCGCGTCGACAACCCGCACACGAAACCGTTGCGGTTCTGGGAATGGTTGATGCACGAGGTGGCGCTGACGCATCCGGACGTCGTGTTCTTCGCGGAAGCCTTCACGCGACCCGCGCCGCTGCGGGCACTCGCCGAGGTCGGATTTCAGCAGTCCTACACCTACTTCACCTGGCGCAACACGAAACCGGAGCTCGAAACCTACCTTTCCGAACTCTCGCAGGAGACGAGCGACTTTCTGCGGCCGAACCTGTTCGTGAATACCCCCGACATTTTGACCGAGTACCTGCAATTCGGCGGGGTGCCCGCCTACCGGATCCGCGCCGCCATTGCCGCGACCGCGAGCCCGAGCTGGGGGGTCTACTCCGGCTTCGAGCTGATCGAGAACGTCGCTCGGCCCGGCTCGGAAGAAAACATCGACAATGAGAAGTACGAGTACCGTCCCCGCGACTGGGCGAAAGCCGAACTCGACGGCACGTCGCTTGCCCCGTACCTGACGCGATTGAACCGGATTCGAGCCGACCACCCGGCGCTGCGGCAACTGAAAAACCTTGCCGTCCACTGGAGCGATGACGATGCGATTCTCGTGTTCAGCAAGTATCTGGACGGCCGTTTCACCGAAAATGGCTCGAGCGATGCGATCATCGTTGTCGCCAATGTCGACCCGCACTCGGTGCGGGAAACTACCGTGCACCTCGACCCGCAAAAATTTGGCCTGGATCCGGACGCGCACTTCACGGTGACCGACCTCCTCACCCAGGATCAGTTCCACTGGGGCCGCGACAATTTTGTGCGGCTGGATGCCTTCACCTCTCCCGTGCACATTCTGAGCGTGGAAACCCGAGGGACGCGCTGATGGCGTCCGCGAAGGAACAACCCGACATCCCGTCCGCGGAGTTGGCGGCGATCGCAGAAGGGCGTCATTCGCAGCCGCACTCTGTGCTCGGGCAACATGAGCTGGCCGGCGGCGGCTGGGTGATCCGGGCACGAAGACCCCTCGCAAAGACGGTCACGGCCATCCGGGCGAATGGCACGCGCATCGCGCTCCGCCATCTGGAACACGGGATCTGGCAGGGCCACGCCCGGGGCAAGGGGCAGTCCTACACGCTCGAATCCACGTACGAGTCGGGTCCGGACTGGCGGGGGGAAGACCCGTACCGCTTTGTTCCGTCGCTCGGTGAAATCGACCTGTACCTGTTCGGCGAGGGCCGCCACGAGAAATTGTGGGATGCCCTGGGCGCTCACTACCGGCCGCACGAGGGGGTCGACGGCACCTCGTTCACCGTGTGGGCACCGCACGCGAAGGCGGCGAGAGTCGTCGGCGACTTCAACAACTGGGATGGCGCGGGAACGGCCATGCGGCGACTCGACGGCAATGGGGTGTGGGAAATCTTCCTCCCCGGCATCGAACCGGGAGCCAATTACAAGTTCGAGCTTCTCACGGCCGCGGGAGACTGGGTGCTGCGCGCGGACCCGATGGCGCGGCACACGGAGGTACCGCCGGCAACCGCGTCCCGCGTAGCCAGCAGCGCCTACGAATGGGAGGACGCGGACTGGCTCGAGGCTCGATCCAGTCGCAACGCGCTGTCCGAACCGATGAGTGTTTTCGAGGTGCACGCCGGTTCGTGGCGGCCAGGTCTCGGCTACCGCGAACTTGCCACCGAACTCGTCGACTACGTTTCGGAGCTGGGCTACACGCACGTGGAATTCCTGCCCCTCGCAGAGCATCCGTTCGGCGGGTCGTGGGGATACCAGGTCACCGGCTATTTCGCGCCCACGAGCCGATTCGGGCACCCGGACGACCTGCGGTACCTGATCGATCGACTTCACGCGGCGGGCATCGGCGTCATCCTGGACTGGGTGCCGGCGCACTTCCCGAAGGACGAGTGGGCTCTCGCCCGATTCGACGGCGAAACGCTGTATGAGCACGGAAATCCGCAGCGCGGGGAGCAACCGGACTGGGGCACCCTGATCTTCGACTTCGGTCGATCCCAGGTGCGCAACTTCCTCGTCGCCAACGCCCTGTACTGGTTCGAAGAATTCCACATCGACGGGCTGCGCGTGGATGCCGTGGCCTCCATGCTGTATCTGGATTATTCGAAGAAGGACGGCGAGTGGACGCCGAACCATCTGGGCGGGCGGGAGAACCTCGAAGCAATCGACTTCCTGAAAGAAGTGAATGCGACGGCCTACAAGCTTTACCCGGGCATCGTGATGATCGCAGAAGAGTCGACCGCGTTCGCCGGGGTGACCGCGCCGACGGATGCGAACGGTCTCGGATTCGGGCTCAAGTGGAACATGGGCTGGATGCACGACACGCTCCAGTATCTGGCCGTGGACCCCATGTACCGTTCGCACCACCATGGCGAACTCACGTTCAGCATGGTGTACGCGTTCAGCGAGAACTTCCTGTTGCCGATCAGCCACGACGAAGTGGTTCACGGCAAGGGCTCGCTCCTCCAGAAGATGCCGGGAGATCAGTGGCAGAAGCTTGCCAACGTTCGCGCCCTCCTGGCATTTCAGTGGGCGCACCCCGGCAAGCAACTTCTGTTCATGGGCCAGGAATTCGGTCAACCGTCCGAGTGGAGCGAAGAGCGCGGGCTCGACTGGTGGATTCTCGACCAGCCCGTGCACCGCGGCCTCCACACACTGGTGACCCAGCTCAACCGGGTGTATCGGGAATCGCCGGCGCTCTGGCAGCGTGACCACGAACCGCGCGGATTCCAGTGGCTCGTCGGGGATGACGCGCACAACAACGTCATCGCCTTCCTGCGGTGGCCTGCGGAGGGCGATCCTGTTGCTGTGGTGGTCAACTTCTCCGGCAACCCGGTCGGACCGTACCGGATCGGCCTGCCCAGCGCAGGTGAGTGGGCTGAAATCCTCAATACGGATGCCGCAGAGTTCGGCGGCTCCGGGGTGGGCAATCACGGCGTCGTCGTCGCCCAACAGCAGCCGTATGGCGGTCAGGCGGCGTCGGCCGAGCTGATGCTGCCTCCGCTGGGTGCCGTGTGGCTGACGCCACGCGCCCCATCCGACCAGACCTGATCAGTACAACAGCGAAGTGAGTCGCCGCCGTGCGCTTGCTACCCGCGGGTCATCGGCGCCGGCGATCTCGAAGTAGGACAGCAGGCGCGTCCGCACGGCGTTCCTGCCCTGGGGGTCCAGGCCGGAGAACACGTCGAGGAGCCTTCCGAACGCGTCCTCGAGGTGCCCTCCCGAAACATCCAAATCGGCAACGGCGAGCTGTGCTTCGAGATCCTCGGGGTGCTGCGCGGCCGCAGCCCGGATGTCTTCACCCGTCTTCCCGTCAAGGCGCGCCAGGAGCGAAACCTGGGCAAGGCCGGCCACCGCGAGCGTGTCGCGGGGATCCTGCGCGATCGCGGTGCGGTACTCGGCAATCGCCGTGGCGAAGTCGCCCTTGTCGATCGCCTCGAAGGCGGCCTGATGGTGCGGTGGCAAAGGCTCGTCGGCCGGCTCCGCCTCCGGCTCCGACTCGTCGGCAGTCCGTGCCACGCCGGCAACGCCGTTTTGCGCTGCAATGGTCAGCACCTGGTCGAAAACAGTTCTCGCCTCCGCCTCCGGAAGCTCACCCTCGTACAGGGCGACGGGCCGCCCGCCGATGACGGCGGCAACCGTCGGGGCCGCGGCGACCTGAAAATCCTGGGAGAGTTGCGGATTCAGCCGCGCCTCAACCCTGGCAAGCACGAACTTTCCCTGGTAGCCGAGGATCACCCGTTCGAGCGCCGGGGATGCGCCACCGGCGTACAGTTCGACGATGACGGGAACGGTGCGGGACAATTCGAGCACCTGACCGAAATTCGCGTCATCCCCGTCGACAACGAGCGATGCGACGACGACCTCCCGGGCTGCAGTATCGGCGCCTGCGGCGCCCGCCGCGGCAGGGCTGCCGGCAGGAACCCCGGCTGCGGGGCCGGGAGCGCCGGCCGTTTTCTTCCTCACCAGGGATGACAGGTCGACTGCCCCCCGAAGTTGAGTCGGCGGAATGTCGGTCACGTCAGCTCCTTCGCGGCGATGAGCGCTGAAGCCCAACCGATGAGCCTGATTTTCTTGTCGCTGACTCCGGAGGGTACATAGAACAGCAATTGGTCTCCGTAGGTGGCGATGGTGCCTTTCGTCGATGACGACACTCCGGAAAGCGACTTCACCGCCCCTTCCGCGTTGATGACCGCACCCGGTTCCGTGGGCTGAACGGTCTCCGTTTCGTTGAGATACACGGCGACGATCGCTCCGTTGTCATTGGTCACCATCGGTATGACGTCTCCGGCACCGGCAAGCGTGCCCAGGGTCATTTTCGCGATGGCGGGAATCGAGGCCAGCCTCTTCTGTTTCGCCTCATATCCGATGGATGCCACGAGCGAATCATTGACGGTGTCGAAGAATTTGAAGTATTTGCTCGATTCGCCGTTGTTCAGGATGTCGCCGTAGTCGAGCGCGAGCTCGTCGGGACGGAGAGCGAAGATTTTCGCATCCGGCTGAAGGCGCTGCGTCCCCACATTGGCGGCCGGCAGGGCCGGCATGGTGACGTCCGCCGCCAACTGGACCGCGTATTGAACCTTGTAGTTCTCTCGAGGCGTTTTTTGGACCAGCATGAGCGCGGTGGGGGCGACGTCCGGGTTTTTCGGATCCTGAACCACGGCAAACACCGTTCTGGGCCATTTGTCGTTCTGCTGCGGAAGCGTGACTTCCACGCTTCCCGACGGGATGGGCGGCAGGGCCTGATAACTGTTGTCGGCCCGTCGAATGGCGTAGTTCGCTTCCCGGAATTCGAGTGCCGGTCCATCGAATCGCTGCTTGATGAGATTGCTGTCGCGCTCGGCATCGGCCTGCAGCGCGACGAGCGCAATTTTGGAAATGATCGACTGCAGTTGGGACGGATTCACCACGGGCGGCTTGTCTGTCGTGACGGGCGGTCCGGATTCTGTCGGATTCGGTGTCGGCGTCGGCGTGACCACGGCACTCCCGCCAAGAAACTCCGGCCAAGATTCGGCGGTACACCCGGTCAGAACGAGAACGCCCGTGAGGAGAACGGCCGAGACGGCGCTTGCGCGCCCCGTCGAACGACGACCCCGTTGCGCGGTAATCGCCTTGTACCCGGTGAGGGAAAATTTGGTCCGTTTCGGCGGTTTGGGCATCTTCGGCGGACGCCGTCGGGGTCCGCGAACCTTGCGCAAGTTGGACAGCGCCCACAGGTAGAGACCGAGACCGGCGAGAAGGAGCAGCACTCCACCGACGATGAGGGGGCCGGACCAGGGAGTCCGGTTGTCGACGGGCCACGTGATCGAAACATTGCCGGGCGCCGGTTCCTTGCCATCGGAAACAATGATCACGGAGATGTCCTTGGGCACATTGACCACGAAAGTCAGGTCCTTCTCCCGAGTGAACTCGGCGAGCCAGAGGTCTGAACCATGCGGATCGGGTACCGTCGCTTCGGTTCCCGTGACCAGAGAGTTGGTCAATGTCGACTTGACCTTGTCCAGTTGAATCCGGTTGTAGCTCGCATCGCCGACCCACGCAAGAACGTCTGCCGTTTTGCCGTAGGCAGCGAAAACCTGACTGGACCCGGAAATAGTGATTTTTTGCCTGCCCTCGTTCGCCGTGAGGACGGAACCCTCGATGACGGTGACGGGCGCGATTGTGCCCAGCGCGGTCGACGCCGCGACATGATCTGGTTCTGCCAGAACCGTCCGCTGGGCAAGACCGTAGCTGATCATCCCGAACGCGACGACGAAGCTCACGATCGCAACGATAAACCGCAAGTCGAACTCCTCTCGTGCTGCCCTTCATGCCACCGGGGCAATCGCGCCCTGTCGAGCGCCTGACTGTGCGTGATGGGACGACCGCGATTCCGTGAACACCGGATCGGGCAGCAGGCAAAGACATTACAGAATAGCGCACGCAATCTGAAAGGATCCCGACCACATACTGGGAACCTTCGCTGCCACGTGAAATCGACCGCTTTCCCCGGCGCACTACGGCACCACTAAACTCGACAGTGTCCGGCCGATGCCCCGACTGCTGGCCGTCTAAAACTCAGGGAGATGACGTGGCAACCGACGACGAGGCCTTTTCGACTGCAATGCGCGGCTACAACCGCGAGGAGGTTGATTCTGCGCTTCAGGACCTCCGTCGAGCGTTGAACAAGGCCAACAGCGACAAGACGGAGAATGCCAAGGAAATCAAGCGCCTCGGCGCCATGGTCGCTGACCTTCAGGCCGAGATCGACGAGATCGGGCGCCCCACGTACACGGGACTCGGGACGCGCCTGGAGAATGTGCTGCGCGTCGCGGAGGAGCAGTCGACCAGGCTCATCAGCCAGGCGGATATCGATGCGGAGAAACTGCGCAGCAGCGTTCAGGGGGAAGTCAGCGCTCTCAAGGTCGCCGCAATGGAAGAGGCAGACCGGATCGTCGCAGAGGCGAAGGCGAAAGCCGTCGACATGGTCGACTCCGCGAGGAAGGAAGCAGAAGGTTTGCTCGAGCGCAGCAGCGCTCAGGCCAAGGCCGTCAATCAGGATGCCCTCAAAGAGGCCGCCTCCATCCGGGGTGCGGCCTCCACCGAAGCCGCGGAAGCCAGAGCCACGGCCAAGCGCGAAGCGGCGGCGCTGCGTTCGGAGGCCGAGCGGGAGGCTGCCGAACTTAAGGCCGCGACGATCCGCGAAACGACCGAAGCGAATGAGGCCGCGGCCTCACTTGCCCGGGATACCGAAAAGAACCGCAAGGAGTTCACCGCAGAAACCGAGAAGCAGTGGGGCGACCTCGCGAGAGACGTCGAACAGCAACGCACGGATGCCGAACGCGAAGTTCAGGCAACGCGCGCGCAACTGGCGGCCGAGGCTGAGCAGGCGCGCGCCGAACTCGAACGCGAGTTGACTGAGGCACGGGCCAAGTTTGATGAAGAAATGGAAGCCGCCCAGGCGAAGCTCAAGAATGACATGGCTGCGGCCCACTCCAAGCTTGCCCTCGAGACGAAGGCCGCGAAGGCCGAAATTGCTCGCTCCAATCAGGAGGCACGGGCCAAGGTGGAAGCGGAAATCGCGGATGCCCGCGCGAGTCTCGCCCACGACATCGACAAGGAGCGCACTGATCTCGACCGTGAGCTCGAGCAAACCCGCTCAGACTTCACCAATGAGCTTGACCATGCGCGAGCGGAACTGGAGGCGGAGCTTTCCGCATCCCGGACCCGACTCAAGGCCGACGCGGAAAAGGCGCGGTCGGCACTCGACAAGGAACTGGCGACTCGACGCGACGAGGCCGAAAAGGAATATCTGGCCAAACATCAGGAGGCCGTCGCGCAAAACCAGCACTATCTCGACGAGGCACGTACCCAGCTCGCCGAGGCCACCAAGCGCGCCAACGAGAAGCGGCAGGAGGCAGAACAGATTGCCGCCGACAGCACGCGGAATGCAGCGGAAGCCGAAACTGCCGCAAAGAAGCGCGCCGCCGAAATCCTCAGCAATTCGGAGGCGCGTGCCAAGGCCATGGTGGCCGATGCGGAGAAGCGGACCAATACCCTCGTTTCGGAGGCGGAAGAGCGCCTCGCCAAGATTAGAATCGAGCGGGAAGCGGTCGCCGGATACTTCGGGGCGCTCCGCAACGTGCTCGGCGACGCGGAGAAAGTCGCTGCAGACGATTAGAGCAGGCGAAGGGGCACCGTGAAGATCCAGCATGCGTTTCGTCTGGGACTGTTTGGCGGGCTCGGTGTTCTGGTGGCCATCGGAATCGGTACCGCGGTGGGAACTCTGGCGACCATCATCACCTACATCGGCGCGGCAATTTTCCTCGCGCTCGGACTGGATCCGGCAGTGTCCTGGCTGGAGCGGCACCGCTTCCCTCGCTGGCTCGCCATACTGACCGTTGTCGTTGTGGTTCTTGCCGTATTCACGGGCCTGGTGTTTTCGGTCATTCCGGTGATCGTGGCGCAAACCTCGAACCTCATCAACGGATTGACACCCTTGATTGCCACGCTGGGCGATCAGAACAACAACTGGGTTGCCGCCGTCCAGAAGAACCTTCCCAACTACATCGATCTTCAGGCGATCGTCGGCAACGCCCTCGAGTTCCTGAGAAACAACATCACGTCCATCGGCGGCGGAGTTCTCCAGGTGGGACTGGGCATTGCCAGCGGGGCATTCGGCATCATCATCGTGCTCATTCTCACGCTCTACTTCGTCGCATCCCTCAACAACATGAAGCGCGGCCTCTATCAGCTGATTCCCGCCTCCAAGCGGGCACGGTTCGCCGATTTGGCGGAACAAATCAGTGATTCGGTCGGCCGTTACGTCGTCGGTCAGGCAACCCTCGCGCTGTTCAACGGGATCCTCAGTTTCATTTTCCTTTCCATAGTCGGAGCCGAATACCCCGCGCTCTTTGCCTTCATCGCCTTCCTGTTCTCCCTCGTGCCGCTCGTCGGCACGCTGTCGGGAAGCGTACTCATCACGGCCAGTTGCCTCCTGTTCGACGGTGTGCCCACGGCGATCGCGGTGGGGATCTACTACGTCGCCTACATGCAGATCGAGGCGTACGTGCTCAACCCCAACATCATGAATCGGGCCGTGAAGGTGCCCGGTGTGATTGTGGTGATCGCGGCACTGTCCGGCGGTACCCTGCTCGGGATCCTCGGCGCGCTCATTGCCATCCCGGTCGCCGCCTCCATCCTGCTCATCATCAACCAGGTCGTGGTGCCCCAACAAAACGAGTTATGACCCGCACCGGATTCCGCGAACGTGTCAGGCGGGCCATTCGGTGGGAAGCGGAAGTGCCGCCGGATTGGCCGCGCGGACAATTTCGGTGAGCACCTGCCGCGTTTGCGCCTCGCCCACCCAGAGGTGTTTCCCTCCCGGCACCGCGATGAGCTCGGCCTCGGGAAGCACGGCGAACCGTTCGCGCGCCTCGGCGGGGCGCAGGTAGTCGTCAAACTCCGGAATAACGGCGACCACCCGCTTGCCGGTGCCCGACCAGGCGGAAAGCTGGTCGCTCGTGGTGCGTTTGAGCGGTGGCGACAGCAGAATTGCCCCGCTGATCGGATACTGGAGGCCGAAGTTCAGAGCTATTTCGGTACCGAACGACCACCCGAGGAGCCACGGCGGGGCGAGCGAGCGCTGTGCGACGAAGTCCATTGCCGCGGCGAGATCGTACTGTTCGTCAAGCCCGTCGCCGATGGCACCCTCGGAGCGGCCGCGGGGTGAAGCGACGCCGCGGAAATTGAATCGAAGCACCGCAAGCCGAGCCAGCGCGGGGAGCCTTGCCGCCGCCTTCCGAATGATGTGCGAGTCCATGAACCCGCCACCGGAGGGCAGCGGGTGAAGGCACACGAGGGTTGCCACCGTGTCCCCGTCCAGCGGTGTGGCAAGCTCTCCGACGAGCGTCAGCCCATCCGAAGTGTGAATGTCAATGTTTTCACGCCGTGCCGGAAGTTCAACGCCCGAGCGGATTTCCATCACTCAACTGACCTTCCAGCAGTGCGTGTGCCAATGGCGACGGCCGGCGACGTCGTTGGCCTCCCCCATGATTCCATCGGCGCGCCAGGCGACGATGTGCGGCAGGCCGGGAGGGACCTCCAGGTTGCACCCGGGGCACACGTAGGATTTCACGGCCGCCGTAGCCGACAGCGGCTGAACGTTCCAGAGCACGTTCCGCCTGGTCTCCGTGCGAAGCGTTCCGTACAATGCACGCTGCAGGTCCGCTTCGTCCCCGTCGCGATCTACAGAACGGCCGCCGCGACGCGGTCGGTTGGATCGTGGCATAGTGCAAGCCTATGCCGGTCTAGTACCAGTTGTTCTGCTCCGAATGGTCCCATGCGCCGCACGGGGTGCCATAGCGTGCCTGAATGTAGCCGATGCCCCAGGTGATCTGCGTGGCCGGATTCGTGGCCCAATCTGCTCCAGCCGAGGCCATCTTGCTCCCCGGGAGAGCCTGAGGAATGCCGTACGCACCGCTCGTCGGGTTCATGGCGAACGTGTTCCAGTGCGACTCCCGTTGCCACAGGGCAACGAGGCAGCTGTACTGCCCCTCATCCCACCCCTTGGCCAGGACAAGCCCGTAGGCGACGGCTTGTGCCGAGCCTGGGTCCGGTTTTCCTACCGCGGGCGCTGTGGGTTTCATGCTCACGCGGTAGCCGTCCCTGACCACCGCGGGGGTGGGGTTGCCCGCGTGCACGAACTGTTGCGCGGTTTCCGTCGGGATCGATGTGGGCACCGCCTCGGCCTGGGCCGTCGACGTGGGAGCGATCACCGTGACCAAAACAATGGCCAGGGAGGTCACGAACGAGAACAGCGGCAACGAGTAGCGGAATCCGCGACGGCGCGCCGGAAGAACCGCCCCGGCCCCCAAAGTCCGCGGTCGGCTGAGGACTACATCCAGATGCCTACCCACAGTGACTGGATTTTAGCCCAGATTCCTGCACAGTGCGCCTTTTCGGTCAGCGTACGGCCACCATGACGGCAATCACGCTGTCCAGGAAGTAGTCAACCTGCGCCTCGCGGTAGCCGCCCTTCTTCGGACGGAACGCCACCGTGCGCACCTCGTCGATACTCATTGGCGCCCCGCGAAGGAAGTAGTCGGAGAGGCGACCGGCAAACCGATCCACCTGTTTGCGATCGTAACCGTCGGTCAGGAAACCTGCCCGGCGAAAGCGCTCGCCGGCCGGTCGGCCGAGCCGGTCGATGATGTCTTTGGCATTCTTTCGGGCCGCTCCGAACCAGGCTTCGTCGCCGGAAACCTGGCGCGCGTAGTCCCGTTCGCGAGTCGCGAACGCATCCTCCAGGCGCTCCAGAGCGGCATCGACATGGGCGGGAGAATAGCCGCCCTTTTGCAGGGAGAACGCGGTACGCCGGATCTCCTCGGAACCCAGAACGGTCGGAGCCCCTGGCTCCGCGTTGTACACCCGGCGGGCCTCTTCAAGGAACTCCTCGACCTCATCGACGTTGTAACCACGTCGCGACTTGCGGATGCGGGGGAAAGTTGAACTCACTCCACTATTCTGCCTCACCTGCCGAGCGGTTCAGGCAAAGATCAGGAAGAGCACGTACGCGGCTGCCGAGCTGAGGACGATGGAGTCCATCCGGTCGAGAAAACCGCCGTGCCCCGGCAGCCACGTGCTGATGTCCTTGATTCCCAGGTCCCGCTTGAGAAGTGACTCCGTGAGGTCCCCGATGGTCGCGGTCGCCACGATGACCGCCCCGAAAATCAGCCCGAACCACCACGGTTGCTGAATCATGAAGATGGACAGGAGAATCCCTGCAATGGCGGCTGCCGCAACTGACCCGGTAAAGCCCTCCCACGTCTTCTTCGGGCTAATTCGCGGCGCCATCGGGTGCTTCCCGAGCGTGAGGCCCGTCGCGTAGGCACCCGTGTCGACCGAGATCACGAGAATCAGGAACGCCAGCGTCCACCACTCGCCGCCGGGCTGCGCCGTGAGAAGCACGGAAAAACTGGCCAGGAACGGAATATAGACCTGGATGAATGCGCCGGCGGCGAGGTCGCGCCAGACCTCGCGGGCCGGCCCCCGCATCCGCGGGCTCGCCAGCTCAAGGACTCGCCAGGCGACGACGAACCCGATCCCCGCGAGCGAGACGAGCCACTTCCCGCCATCGCCCAAATAGAACGCCGCGGGCACCGTGGCGAGCGCGGCGATCACCGTCGGCCAGCGCGGTACCCGGCGTCCGGACGAACGCAAGGCGCTGGCAAGCTCGAACGCGGTGAACCCGATCAGGAACGCCGCAACGATCATGAAGAGCTCTTTCACGACGATGAGGCTGAACAGCATGGCGAAGCCGAGCGCGAGCCCGATCAGAATGGCCAGCGGGAGGTTGCGGCCGGTGCGAGCCTCGATCTTCTCGTTCGCGTGATCGATTTGCGCGCGCGTCGCTTCCATTTGCGCTTTCAACTCCGCGCGCGTCGCCGTCACCTGCGCACGGAACTCCTCGCGGGTGGCATCCGCACGCGCCCCAATATCCGCGCGCCCGAGTCGCCAGCGTTTCTTCGCTGGCGCGTTCGGCTCCCCACCATCATCATCGGGCATTCAGACCTCGAGAAGCTCGGCTTCCTTCTTGCGCAGGGCCTCGTCGATCGCGTCCACCTGCCCCTTCGTGAGCGTTTCCAGTTCCTTTTCCGCACGCGCCACCTCGTCGTCGCCGACCTCCGACTTGAGTTCGTCCAGATCGTCTTTCGCTTTGCGTCGGATGTTGCGGATCGCGATCTTGGCGTCCTCGCCCTTCGCGCGCACGATCTTCACAAATTCCTTTCGCCGCTCCTCGGTGAGTTCGGGCAGGGTCGCCCGCACCACGGTTCCGTCATTTCCCACGTTCGCGCCCAGATTCGGCGTGGCGACGATGGCCTTTTCGATGTCTTTCAGCGAACTCTTGTCGTACGGCGTGATGACGAGAGTGCGCGCATCCGCGTTCTGAAGACCGGCAAGCTGCGCGAGTGGCGTTGGGGTTCCGTAGTAGTCGACGAGCACCTTCTGGAACAGGGCAGGGTTGGCACGGCCGGTGCGCACCCCGCTGAAATCGTCCTTGGCGACCTCAACGGCCTTGTGCATCTTGTCCCTGGCCTCGGCCAGCACCTCGTTGATCACGTGCTCTCCTTCGTGTGGGGCAATCCTACCGGCTATGCGATGGCGAGCAGGGCGATGCCGGCAAGCACGACGGCTGCCCCCGCCAGGCGCTGTGCCGGATGGGACTCCCGGAAAATCAGCCACCCGGCGAGGCTCACAAGTACCACGCTCACCTCCCGTGCCGGCGCCACCATCGACACCGGGGCCAGCTGGATTGCCAGAAGAATCAACATGTAGGCGAGTGGCGCAAGCACCCCGACGAGAATGATTGCCACCCAGTGGCGTCGCGCCGTCGCCACGAGAATCGCCCGCGGGCGGAGGGCGAACGGCCCGAGCAGAGCGCACTGAAACAGCACGCTCCCCCAGTACAGCCCGACGGCGGGCATCCCCCCGAACGTCACCGCAGCGCTGTCCCACAGCGTGTAGATCGCGATCAGAACGCCGATGGCGAGGCCGTACAGAACGCCCGACCGGTCTCCGCCGAGGGTGCTCCGGCCGGCCAGCCCGGTGATGATGACCCCGAGAATCACCGCAGCAGCACCCAGCAGGGCGACGACGCCGGGTCGTTCGCCGAACAGGATGATCGCGAAAACCACGGTGAGGAGCGGCCCGGTGCCCCGCGCGAGCGGATACACGACGGAAACGTCCCCGTGACGATATCCGGCCTGGAGGAGGAAGAAATAGGCGATTTGCAGCGCACCGCTCACGAGCGCGAGCCAGAGCCAGTGGGCGATATCCACCCGTGCGGACACGAGCGTCCAGATGCCGAAGGGAAGGAAGACCACAGCCCCGACGACGAAACTCAACCAGAGAAACCCGGGACCGCTCGTGCCGGCACGCTTGATGACGACATTCCACGTGGCGTGGGCGATGGCCGCCACGGCGACCAGCCCGAGGACGACCGGCGGCATGCCCGTCAGGTGCTGACGAGCGTGCCGATGTGTTCCCCGCGGATCGCCTTGGTGATGTTGCCGCTCGGTTCCATACCGAACACCACCATGGGCATTCCGTTGTCCATGCACAGGCTGAACGCCGTCGAGTCCACGACCTTGAGGCCCTGCACGAGAGCCTCCTGGTAGGTGACGCGTTCGAGCTTGGCGGCCTTGGCATTCTTGCGCGGGTCCCCGTCGTACACTCCGTCGACGCCGTTCTTGGCGACGAGCACGACATCCGCGCCAATTTCGAGCGCGCGCTGTGCGGCCACCGTGTCCGTGGAGAAGTACGGCAATCCGGCGCCGGCACCGAAAATCACCACACGACCTTTCTCCAGGTGCCGCTCGGCGCGGCGCGGGATGTACGGCTCAGCGACCTGGGTCATGGCGATGGCAGACTGCACGCGCGTTTCCGCACCGGCCTGCTCGAGGAAGTCCTGGAGGGCCAGCGCATTCATGACGGTGCCGAGCATGCCCATGTAGTCGGCCCGTCCGCGATCCATGCCACGCTGGGAGAGTTCGGCGCCGCGGAAGAAATTCCCCCCGCCGACCACGATGGCAATCTCCGCGTCAGCGGCGGCGGCCGCGATCTCCTTCGCCAGGCCGCTCACGATATCCGGATTGACGCCGAGGGCACCGCCGCCGAAGGACTCACCGGAGAGTTTGAGAAGAACACGCCTCGTCTTTGTGCCGGTCATTTTCTCTCCTCGGTTGTCCTCTCGTTACAGAGTATTAGGTGATTCACGTGCGTGGGGGCCGGAGACGCCCGTCTCCGACCCCCACAATCGTGAGCACGCTCACGCAGAGTAACTCTCGACGCTATGCGCCGACCTTGAACCGGGCGAAACCGGTGACGGTCAGCCCTGCATCCTTCAGGACCTGCTCGATCGAGAGCTTGTTGTCCTTCGCGTAATCCTGGTCAAGCAGGGCGACCTGCTTGAAGAACGCGCCGATGCGGCCCTCGACGATTTTCGGAAGCGCAGCCTCCGGCTTTCCCTCGTTGCGGGAAATCTCCGTGACGATCTCGCGTTCCTTCTCGACGACCTCGGCGGGAACCTCGTCGCGCGTGAGGTACTGCGGGTCGGCGAACGCAATGTGCTGGGCAACGCTGCGGGCGGTCTCCGCATCCGAGCCGGAGTATCCGACCACGACGCCCACCTGCGGCGGGAGGTCCTTGCTCGTTTTGTGGAGGTAAATCGCGAAAGCGTCTGCGTTGACAGAGGCGACGCGCCGCAATTCGACCTTTTCGCCCAGAACGGCAGATTCGTCGTTGATGAGTTCCGCAACGCTCTTGCTTCCCGCCTGCGCGGCGAGCGCTTCCTCGGCGGACCCTGCGCCGGCCGCAGCTGAAGCCGCGAGCACCGCGTCCGCGAGGTTCACGAACTTGTCGCTCTTCGCCACGAAGTCGGTTTCGCAGGCGAGCTCGATCATGGTCGCCCTGGTGCCGTTCTCAACGGCGGCGACGAGGCCTTCGCTCGTGGAGCGATCTGCGCGCTTCGCGTTGTTCTTGGCACCCTTGAGGCGAAGGATTTCGACGGCCTTCTCCAGGTCGCCGTCCGCCTCGACGAGTGCGTTCTTGCTGTCCATCATTCCGGTTCCAAGGCGGTCACGGAGCGCCTTGACGTCTGCGGCAGTGAAGTTTGCCATGTCGTGTAATCCCTTGTGTTTGGTCGTTATTTGGTCGTGGATGCCGCGTCTGCCTTGGCCGCCGGCTTCTTGGCGGCGGGCTTGGCCGCGGACTTCTCGGCCTTCTCGGCCTTCTCCGCGGCGGGCTTCTCGGCCTTCTTTGCCTTTTCTGCGGCGGGCTTCTCGGCCTTCGCCGGCTTGTCGGCCTTGTCAGTCTTGTCAGTCTTGTCGGCCTTGCCGGCAGCGGGCTTTTCGGCCTTCTCGGCCTTCTCGGCCTTCTCGGCAGCGGGTTTCTCGGCCTTCTCGGCCTTGTCCGCCTTGTCGGTCGTGTCTGCAACGGGCTCGTCGGCCTTGTCCGCCTTCTCGGCAGCAGGCTTCTCGGCCTCCTGTGCCTGCTTCGTGTCGGGCTTCTCGGCCTTGTCGGCGGCCGGCGCGCCCGCCTGGAGCAACTCCGCTTCCCACTCGGCCATCGGCTCAGCGGCCTCGCCGTCGCCCTCCGACTTCTGGTGGCGCTGGATGAGTCCTTCGGCCGCAGCATCCGCGACGATGCGCGTGAGCAGCGCGACCGAACGGATCGCGTCGTCGTTGCCCGGAATCGGGTACTGCACCTCGTCGGGGTCGCAGTTCGTGTCGAGGATCCCGATCACCGGGATGCCGAGCTTGCGCGCCTCGTCGATCGCGAGGTGCTCCTTCTTGGTGTCGACGACCCACAGCGCGGACGGCGTGCGGGTGAGGTTGCGGATGCCGCCAAGGCTCTTGTGCAACTTGGTGAGTTCGCGCTTCTTGAGCAGGAGCTCCTTCTTCGTGAAGCCCTTCGTCGTGTCGTCGAAGTCGATCTCTTCAAGTTCCTTCATGCGGGTCAGACGCTTGGACACCGTCTGGAAGTTGGTGAGGAGGCCGCCCAGCCAGCGCTGGTTCACGAACGGTTGGCCGACGCGCTGCGCCTGCTCGGCGATGGAACCCTGGGCCTGCTTCTTCGTGCCGACGAACAGGATCGTGCCGCCGTGGGCAACCGTCTCGCGCACATAGTCGTACGTCGCGTCGATGTAGGCGAGCGACTGCTGCAGGTCGATGATGTGGCTGCCGCTGCGTTCGGTGAGGATGAAGCGCTTCATCTTTGGGTTCCAGCGGCGGGTCTGGTGCCCGAAGTGGACGCCGCTGTCGAGAAGCTGGCGAATGGTGACAACGGCCATGGCCGTCTCCTTTTCTGGCGCAGGACATCCGGACAGGATGGTGCGCCGCTCAGTTATTTTCCGCGCCGGTCGGCGTGGAACCTGGTGCCCGCGCACATCCGCCTGGCTTTCGCCGGACTGAGTGGATGTGGTGTGCGTTCGCAAACTGGGTTTCAAACAGTGCGGGCACGCGTAGTCACCCCAAAAATCGGGGTGCGAGGATCAATGATAGCAGTGTTTCCTCTCCTCCCCCGGCCGCATGCCGGCACACGATTCCCCGGTTGAGCTGCCCCGCGTTCTTCCCGCATCGCGGCACGCGGATGCTGGACGCATGGCATCACCCTCACTGAAGCAGCGCGGCATTCCGGCAGCAGCAGTGGTCCTGATCGTGCTCGCTGCGCTCTCGGGTTCACCGTCGGCGGCGGGCGCGAGTCCGGATGCCGCGGCGGCGCGGTACGCGTGGGCATGGCCGGTGGAGGGCCCTCGCCAGATCCTTCGCCCGTACATCGCACCGGAAACCCCCTACGCCGCAGGCCACCGCGGCATCGACATTGCCGCCGCGCCCGCGGCGGCCGTTCGCTCCCCCGCGGACGGCGTCATCCACTTTTCGGGGTTCGTCGTCGACCGCTACGTCGTGTCGATCGACCATGGCGCAGGGCTTATCTCCAGCTTCGAGCCCGTACTTTCCCCTCTCGCCAACGGCACCGTCGTGCACCGCGGCGAACCGATTGGTGCCCTGCAGTCCGGCCACTGCAGGGCACCATGCCTCCACGTCGGGGTGCGGCTCCACGGCCAGTACGTCTCCCCGCTCAACTACCTCGGGGGAATTGCGCACTCGGTACTGTTGCCGACGCGGGAACTCCCCTGACCAGAACACGGGTCACCGTGTGCGTGCTGCGAAGTTAGGCTGGCGGGTGTGACAGATCCGATGACCGCCGCGGCGACCCCGACCATCGAATCGTCGGCGACCCCGCTGCGCCCGGTGTTCCTCGGGCTCCGGATCTCCCTCCACCTTCTGGTGACCGCGCTCGTCGCATTCGTTATCCTGCGTCAGATTCTTACTCCGCTGCCACATGCCTCCTGGATCATTGCGCTCGCCATCATCCTGTTCGTCAGCTACGTCGGCGGGGCGTTCCTCACCCGCTCCCAAGTGGGCCCGGCCGCCCGGGTCGTCTGGCTTGCGCTTGTCTCTCTGGAAGGCGTTGCCCTCGTCTACCTCACTCCGGATGCCGCATTCCTGATCTTTCCGCTGTTCTTCCTGCAGTTGCACCTGCTGCGAGCGCGTTGGGCGGTTCCCGCGATCGCCGTGTCGACCGCCATTACGGTCACTGCGCTCGCAATGCACGGCGGCTGGAGTGTCGGCGGTGTCATTGGACCGGTCATCGGCGCCACCGTCGCCGTCGTGATCGGCCTCGGATATCGCGCGCTGTATCGGGAAACCCGTCAACGGCAGCAGCTCATCGACGAATTGCTGGCCACGCG
>CALMSL010000200.1 GCA_937872445.1 uncultured Microbacteriaceae bacterium
TCCGTCGTCAGCTCGCGACGATGCTCCGAGAACACCGGCTCGACCGTCTCCGACTGCAGGAATAGGAGCGAATCGTAGCGATCAGGCAACTCCTCAATCGGGAAACGCGTGCGCGCCTCCATCGGGTAGCTGCCCGGCTCCCACACCTCGAACTCGCGAAAGTTGCAGGCCACAACGAATCGCGCCGCCGGCACATGATGTGCCGAATCCGATGATTCCTTCCAATACCGTTCCCGCTGATCCGCCGCCTTCTCCAGCGCGACCGTCGGCGCCTTCATCTCCACAATCAAGTGACCCGGCCAGAAAAGGTCCATGAACCCAGCGGATGCCGCGAAGTGCTCGAACTTCGCCCCCACCTCGCTGCGGTCGGAGCCGTAACACGCGAACAGTTCGTTCAGGAAAGTCTGCGCCTCAGCTTTTTCGCTACCGTCGTAGTCGCCCCACTTGGCCACGAACTTGGCAAGGGCCGCCTGAATTTCGAGACCGCTGCGCACGGTCAGATGAGTCGCACAGAGTCGCCGGCGTAATAGGTGTCCTGCATGAGGCGTTTATGGGTGCGCTCAAGATCCGCGATCGCCTCAATGAGCGCCAACTCGACGTTTTGGTCGCCACCAAGTTTGCGCACGCGCGCAAGTGCTTTCTTCGCCCGGCTGATGGTGTGCTCAAAATTGAGCAGGACATCCGAAATCTCACCGAGTGCCGTCTCGCGCGCGACCTGCATGGCGGACCGTTCGTTCGGACTCGCCGCGCTTGCCGGGATGCTCATCGTCGCCTCTTCCGTCGGTTCCTGATCCCCAGTGTATTCGCCACCGCAGACACTGGCGCGGTGGCTCCCGGCAATTGTGGACTATAACCCTTCCGCGATCTGCTTGATTCTGGCCAAGCGGCGATCCCACTCTGTGCCTATTGCGTCGAGTTGTTGCGCGGTGGCACTGAGTTGCGCCCCCAGCACGCGGTAGCGCACCGCGCGTCCGGCGCGCACGGGCTCCACGAGCCCGGCGTCGCGCAGGACGGCGAGGTGTTTCGCGATGGCCTGGCGGCTCACCGGCAACCGCTCGGCGAGGGCGGACGCGGATGCCTCCCCCTCGCCGAGCGCTGCCAGAATGCTCCACCGGGTGTCATCCCCGAGGGCGGCAAACACGAGTACGAGTGTGGCGGTCATGCACCCTCGAGGTAGGCGACCAGTTCGTCGAGCTCCCAGTCCCAGCCACCACGGTGGTCTTCCATGTTCTTCGCCGGGTCGTCGCCAAAGTTGAAGCCGCTCTCGACGACCGTGAGCCGGGTACCACCATCGATCGCTTCGAGCGTGAAGCGGAACACGGTGGAGTTGTCCGGATCGAGCGGCTTCGACGGGTCGTCGTCCGGGCCGCCCCAGCGGTACGCGATCGAGTTCGGCGCATCGAACTCTTCGACCTCAACGGGGAACGTGCCGTGTCCCTCGAACGTGAAGGTACCGGCGCTGCCGGCCGCCACGGTGTCGAATGCTGCGGCTTGCGGGAACCACTTCGAAAGGTGCTCGGGCTCGCTGATGGCGGCCCACACTTTCGCGGGCGAAGCTGCAATCGTGATGGTTCGCCGCACGGTGAAGGCGTCACTGTCGACGACTGACGGCGGGTTGGATGTCATGGTCATTATTCTCTCCTGATGTGATCGGTAACTGCAACTAAATAGTTGCATACATTTTTCCTTACTGCAATCATTTAGTTGCAGTTGAATCGATGCTCTTGGGCCGGCTGGCTAAACTCACCCCATGCCGGAATCCACCTACACCTTCACCGCGACACTGTGGCAATGGTCGGCGAAGGAATCGACCACGTGGGTCTTCGTGACGCTCCCGAAGGGCGCCTCGGACGAAATCAAGGATGTGCCGCGTCCGCACAAGCGCGGGTTTGGGTCTGTGCGGGTGGCTGCGATGATCGGACACTCCCGCTGGTCCACATCGGTATTTCCCGACAACGAATCCGGATGCTACGTGTTGCCAGTCAAGAAGGCCATCCGAGTTGCTGAGGGCATCGATGCCGGAGATGACGCCGACATCACTGTGACAACGATGGACTGACGTCGACGGTGAGCGCGGGCTGCACGCCGCACGTTTGCCGCTGGAGGCCCGGTGGGGATAGGTAGGCTGGGCCTATCATGAGCGCCCGCTTCGAGGAACTGGACTGGCAGGAAACCCCGATGGGCGAGCTCACTTTGCGGCGCCGTCGGGAACCCACCCTCGACATCGACGTGTTCGAGGTGAAGCTCGGCGACGAATTCCTCATGTCGAGCCTGTTCACGGTTGCGGAGGTGGCGCTCGCCGATCTCGGCCTCGCGGCAGCGAGTGGCGAGAACCTAAGCGTACTGGTCGGAGGATTGGGTCTCGGATACACGGCCGTGGCCGCGCTCGGGAATTCCAGGGTTGCATCGCTCGAGGTCGTCGACGCACTTTCTGCAGTGATCGACTGGCACGAGCGGGGGCTGTTGCCCGTGTCTGCGGAGCTGACCGGCGACATCCGCACGACGCTCGTCCTCGGCGACTTCTTCGACATCATGCGCCAGGAACCCTCGAAGCACTACGACGCGATCCTGCTGGACGTCGACCACTCCCCCCGCCATCAGCTCGACCCGGGCCACGCCGACCTCTACACCGTGCCCGGCCTCGAGCGACTGAGCGGCCACCTCGCGGTCGGCGGCGTGTTCGCTCTCTGGTCGGATGACCCGCCCGACGACGAATTTCTCGTCCGACTCGGCACTGTATTCGAGACCTCGATCGCGCACACCGTCGACTTCGATAATGCGCTCACCGGCGGAGTCTCCTCGAACACCGTGTACGTCGCCACCCGTGCACACAGCACGACCGAGTAAGCCCAGCTACGGTGGAAGCATGACCCCAGCGACTTCCTTCCTCCCCGATGCCGGCACCATCACCATGTTCAGCACCACGTGGTGCGGCTACTGCACCAGGCTCAAGGGGCAACTGGCGAAGGAAGGCATCGCCATTCGCGAAATCAACATCGAGGAAGTCGACGGCACCGCTGAACTCGTCGCCTCCCTCAACAACGGCAACCAGACGGTGCCCACCGTGCTGTTCCCGGATGGCAGCGCTGCCACGAATCCGTCGCTCGCCGACGTCAAACTGAGGCTGGCCCGAGCGCCGCAATCAGGCCGTCCCTAAACCACCGGCGCCCACTCTGTGGCGGAAATCACGAGGACAAAACCGAGTGCCGTTGCCGCCATCGCGACCAGCAACACGGCGAGCGTGACGAGTTTCACCCGCTGACGCCGGACCACAAGGGACACGAGAACCATGAGTGCGTAGAGCACAGCAACAATCCCTGCACCCAAAAACCCGATGAGCGGTTGCCGCGAACTCAGCGCAAGCAGGATCCCGCCGCAGATCACCATCATGAGAGCGCCGACGATCAACCAGCTGCGACCCGTGGACGTGCGCAGGGCCGGCTGATCCCCGATCCCCGTTCCGCCGCGCAACCCAGGGCCAGCCATCAGCACACCTCTCGAACTCGTTGTCTCAAGGCTAGGCCGGGGTGCTGGGAGCCGCGTGCCCGCCGGATCGTGAAAACTGCGTCAGTCCGGCGCACCGGGCCGATAGAAAAAGGGCAACACGCCCGACGCGTCACCGGCGACGGGTTGTGCCGAATATCCCGCGCACGATGGTTGTCACGAGCGACTGGCCCTTCCGCGAGCCGAGGAAATCGATGATCGGATTGGATTCCTTCCGGCTCGTGCGCCTCGTCGTCGTGCGCGATCGGGTCGAGGTGGTGCGCGGCGTCGTGGTGCGCGGGGCGGTCTTCTCCCACTCCTTCTGCATGCGCTCGTAGTCGGCTTTCGCCTGGGCGGCTTCGTCGAGCGCGGATGCGGCAGCCGACGCCGCAGCCAGCTTCCTGGCCAGAATCTCCCGCGCGGACTCCGGGTCGATGACCTTCCCGTATTTCGCCTGCAGGGGCGACGCGGCGATCGCCGACCTCACCGCCTCGATCGGGGACGGATCCATCGACCCCTGGGGCGCCCGCACGCGCGTCCATGCGACGGGGGTCGGCGCACCGGTTTCGCTCATGACCGTGACGATCGCCTCCCCCGTGGCCAGCTGGGTGAGCACCTCTTCGAGGTCGTAGCCGGACATCGGATACGTCGAGACCGTCGCGCGAAGCGCCTTCGCGGCATCCGGCGTGTGTGCGCGAAGCTGGTGCTGGATGCGGGAGCCGAGCTGCGCGAGCACCTCGTCCGGCACATCCTTCGGCGTCTGCGTCACGAACACAATGCCGACGCCCTTCGAGCGGATGAGGCGCACCGTCTGGACGATCGAGTTCAGGAAATCCTTCGACGCATCCTGGAACAGCAAATGCGCCTCGTCGAAAAAGAACACGAGCTTCGGCTTGTCGGTGTCGCCCACTTCCGGCAGGTCGTTGAACAGGTCGGCGAGGAGCCACATCAGGAAGGTGGAAAACAGCGCGGGCTTGTCCTGCACGCCCGGCACCTCGAGCAGGCTGATGATGCCGCGGCCATCGGATGCCGTCCGCAGAAACTCGGCCGTGTCAATCTCCGGCTCACCGAAGAACACGTCGGCGCCCTGATCGCCGAACGCGATCAAGTTGCGCAGAATCACACCCACAGTGGACGTCGACAGCCCGCCGAGGTTCTTGAGGTCGTCCTTGCCCTCGTTCGTGAGCCACGTGAGCACCGCGCGCAGGTCGGCGAGGTCGACGAGCGGCAGCCCGGCTTTCGCCGCGTAGTGGAACACGAGGCCGAGCGACGATTCCTGGGTGTCGTTGAGTCCGAGAACCTTGGAGAGCAGGGTCGGGCCGAACCCGGAGAGCGTCGCCCTCACCGGCACGCCGAGCCCGACGCCGCCGAGGCTGAAGTATTCGGTGGGGAAACTCGTCGCACTCCAGTCCTGCCCGATGCCCCTGGTGCGGGCGAGCAGTTTGTCGCTCGGCGCGCCCGGGGTGGACACTCCCGTGAGGTCTCCCTTGATGTCCGCGGCGAACACCGGCACTCCAGCGGCGGAGAGCTGCTCCGCGAGCACCTGCAGGGTTCGGGTCTTCCCGGTGCCGGTCGCGCCAGCTACGAGTCCGTGGCGGTTGAGCATGCCGATCGGGATGCGCACCTGCACCGCGGCGTCAACGTCCCCGTTCACGAGCGCGCCGATCTCGAGAACCGACCCGTCGAACGCGTAGCCGTGCCGGATGGCGGCTACTGCATCGGCCTTCAGCGGCGCCGGTCTGTGGATGCTCCCTTCGAGACGATCGCTGCGCGATCCCTCAGGGAGCGGTGCGGCTGCCGCGGCGGCATCCGCCTGCGCCTTCGCGAGCGCCGCTTCGGCTTCCTCGACGGCTCGTTTGGCTGCTGCTACCGGGTCCGCTGCATCCGTCATGCGCTCAAGCCTATTCGTCGAGCCGCTCGACCTCGCAATACTGTTCGGCAGCTTCAGCCAGGCGAAGATCGGCCGTGAGAAGCGGCGCGCGCATGACCTCGGCCAACGCCACGTAACTTGCGTCATACGCCGAAAAGTTGTCGCGAAGCCGCCAGACACGTGCGAGAAGCACCTGATGGGCATGACGACGAACCGGCATCCGGGACAGCGCTCTCAAATGCAGTTCGGCTCGTGGCCCATCGACGAGCCCCACGCGCACCTGCCGCCGAAGCGCATTGGCGACCTCAAGGTCAATGAGGTGCGGTGCATTCAGCATCCGCCCTCGCATCATTTCCCTCGCCTGGGACGCGACCGGTCCGATTCTGGCAAAGCTGTTGATGATGGCCGAGGCATCGACGACAATGCTCGCTGTCACCGGTTCAGCTCCCGCTCACGCTCCTCGCGACCCTCCCGAATCGACTCCAGAATCTGCTCGCCGCTCGCCCAGCCTCCGAGCCGCTCGGCCTCCGCGAAGATTTCCTCCGTTGTACGTTGCTCAGTCAGATCTTTGAGCCGCTGGCCTACGTAGTCCGAAAGCGACATTCCGGCAGCCTTTGCGCGACGCTTAAGCTCCTCATGAACCTCGACAGGAACGTTTCTCACTTGCAGCATGACACCCATCCTCCAATTTTACATGTTCTGCACATGCAAGCACATGTAAGGAACATGAAACGGAACTATGGTTGGGTTCTGGGAAAAACTCCGGGTGTGGAGAACGTGCAGATTTTCTCCAGAGCGGGACTCACTGTTCGCGGATGCCCCACGGCTGCCCGTACCCGCCATCAGACTCCGGGGCCGCCATGAGGTCGAGGAACGGCTTCGCGTCGAACGCTTCGGGCCCGAGAACTCCCTCACCGGTCCATACGCCTGTCGCGAGGAGTTCGAGCGCTATCACCGGGTTCAGGGCGGTCTGCCACACGACGCACTGGCTCTCGTACTCGGCCATCGTCCACTCGTTGTCGCTCACGTGGTAGAGGTAGGTCGAGCGGGGCTTGCCGTCCTTTCCGGTTCCCGTGACCCACACGCCCGCGCACGTCTTGCCCGTCATCCGCGGCCCGATCGTGGCAGGGTCCGAGAGGCCCGCGGCCACGACATCGCGCGGGGCGACCATCACGGGCCCGTCCGCCGACCGCACCCGAATGGGCTGGGTCTTGTCGAGGCCGAGCTGGTTGAGCGTTTTCAGGATGCCGATGAACTCTTCGCCGAGCCCGTACTTGAAGGTCACGCGCTTCGCGGGCAGCCAGCGCGGCATGAGCAGCACCTCTTCGTGCTCCACGTTCACGCACTCGACAGGGCCGATCCCCTCCGGGAAGTCGAAGACTTCGGGCTCACTGAACGGGGCTGTCGTGTACCAGCCGCGATCCTTCTCCCAGATCACGGGAGGGTTCAGGCATTCCTCGATCGTGGTCCAGATGCTGAAGGATGGCGCGAAAATCTCGTTGCCGTCCTCGTCGCGCACGACGAGGTTCGCTCCGTCGCGCACGCCCAGTTCCTCCACCTCGCTGAACAGGTGGTCGACGGCGTAGCGGGCGAACACATCCGAAAGCCCGGGCTCGACCCCGATCCCCACGAGCGCGAGGCGCCCCGCCTTCTCCCAGTCGGGGCTTTGCGCGAACTGGTCGTCGCCGAGTTTCACGCCGGTCTCTTCGTGCGGATTCGTCGGATGCGGCTCCGACAGGCTCATCGCCATGTCGAGGTAGTCGGCACCGGCGGCGAGCGCGCCGGCGAAGATCGTCGGCACGAATTTCGGCTCCACCGCGTTCATCACGTGCGTGGCGCCGTGCTCCTTCGCGACGGCGGCCACATCGTCGGGGTTAGACGCGTCGATCTTCGCCGCGACGAAGCGGCCGGCCACGCCGGGGTGCTTCTCGGCGACCCAGGCGACGGTCGCTTCGGCGCGCGCGAGGTCGTAGTCGCTCACGACCAGAAGTTCGAAAAAGGATCTGCGGGCGGCGATCTTCGCGATCGCATTGCCGACGCCTCCGGCGCCGACGAGGAGGATTCTCATGAGCCAACGGTATCTGGTTCAGGCGGCACGAGTCTAAGTCGAATTACCACGCCACCGCTGTGGGCGACTCCATGCCCAGAGGGGCCTTCCCACCCCCTCAGCAGGGCGCCCCAGTTTGACCACGGTCACCGCGACGGCGGCGAGCGCGAGGCCGGCCGGGATCAGGAGGTGGATGCCCGCGAGCACGAGAAGCCCGGCGACTAATACGCAGGACACGACCGCCATCCACCAGCCCACCGAGAACCGCTCGAGGAGCCGAACCGCGGCAATCATCCCCAGGGCGTACACGGCCACCATGCAGCTCGTATGGATGAGAACGAACGCGGCAAGGTCGAGGTCGGCGACGATCAGGGCGACAAGGTACGCGCCCGCAAGCCCGGCGACGACGAGGAGGCTGCGGCGCGGGACGCCCCCGGTGTTCGCGCCGGCCGCCATCCATCGCGGCAAATCCCCGTCCCGGCCGAGGGACGCGCCCAGCTTCGCGAACGCCCCGAAGTACGTGTTCAGCACCCCGACCGCGACAACCCCGGCAATGATCGCGACGGCCGCCGGTCCAACGCCGGGTGCGGTGGCGGCCACGAGGTCGAGCAACGGGACGGCGCCGGAGCCCGCATCCGAACCCAGCACGGCGATCGTGATGATCTGCAGGGCGAGGTAGGAGATGCCGACGGCGGCAATCGCAATCGCCGTCGCAAGCGGAATGGTGCGCCGCGGATTCCGGAACTCGCTCGCAAGGTGGGTGACCGCCTCCCACCCCGCGAAAGCCCACACGAACAGGCTGATCGCCGCCCCGACGCCCGCCCAGCCGTGCGGCAGGAACGGGGTGAAATTGGCCGCACGGGCGGCTGGCGCGCTCACCGCCACCACCCCGATCACGACCATGACGAGGGATGCCGTCAGGACCAGCTGCACGGGGCCGGAAACTCTCAGCCCGAACGCATTGGCGACGAGCGGTGGTGCGAAAATGAGCACGGCGATCACGATGACGACCCAGCGGGGCGCGTTGAAGATCGCGCCGATGTAGGAGGCCCCGAGCACCGCGACCACGGGTGCACCGACGCACACGCCGAAAAAGAACCAGTACCCGGCGATCCGCGCGGCGGCGGGTCCGAGCGCGAGCCGTGCGAACGTCGCGACTCCGCCGGAATCCGGATACCGGGCCGCGAGCGCCGCGAACGTGCCGGCGAGCGGGATGGACACCACGAGCACGGCAACGACCGCGAGAATCGATGCGGGACCGGCGACGGTGGCCGCGAGCGCCGGCAGCACGAGGATTCCGGTTCCCAGCACGGACGCGATGTACAGGGCGGAACCCTGCAGCAGACCGACGGTTCCGGCGGGTGCCGGAGGCACAATCGGCTCAAGGCCCTTCAGGCTCATGCCCGTCACTTTCCTGGGGACAAGGGGAGAGGAAACGCCGCCGATTTCGTCCAACACAGCACGCGAACTCGGCGCAACGCACAGCAAGTCTCGCACCTGCCACCGACCCCCGATGACCGCCCACCCGCGCGAACCGTCTACTCTCGGAGGAGTGACCACTCTGCGCGACCGGAACATCGGCGCGACCACCCAACTGGCGAGCCAGGTCAGCATCAATTTCGGCTCATCGCTGGCCGGTCTGCTCATCCCCGTCGTCGGCGCGATCGTGGTCGTGGCCGTCCGCCAGCTCATCACGGCGATCGTTCTCCTTCCCTTCGTGCGCCCCACGCTGCGCGGCCACAGCCTGCGCACGCTGTGGCCGGTGATCGGCCTCGGAGTGATCCTCGCGGTGATGAATCTGAGCTTTTACGAGGCGGTCGGCCGCGTGGGGCTGGGTGTCGCCGTCACGATCGAGTTCCTCGGCCCGCTCGCGATCGCGCTGATCACCTCGAGGCGGATTCTCGATGTCGCGTGCGCGCTCGGCGCAGGGGTCGGCGTGTACCTTCTGGCCGGAAACGACGGCCGCATGGATGTCGTCGGCCTCCTGCTCGCGCTGCTGGCCGGAGCGTGCTGGGCAGGCTACATCCTGGTGACGCGCACGGTTGCCGCGCGATTCCCCGGGCTCCAGGGGCTCAGTATGGCCAGCATCATCTCGCTCGTCATCGTTGTACCGCTCGCACTCGTGGTCGTGGATTACAGCGCGATCGATTGGCGGGTCATTGGCCTGCTCGTCGCGGTTGGCGTGCTGAGCTCGGCGATACCGTACAGCCTCGACCTCGTCGTGTTGCGGAGGATCACGCCCAGGCTGTACGCGATCATCACGAGTTGCGCGCCCGTGATCGCCGCGTTCTTCGGTCTGCTCATCCTCGGTCAGGAACTGACACTGCTGCAGGTTGCCGCGATCGTCCTGGTGAGCGTGTCGGCGGCGACCGCGATTGCCACCCAGCGGGAGCAGCCTGCCACTCCCCTGGAGGTCACCGCGACGACGACACCGTAGCGGGGAGTCGCTTGCTGGCTCCCTTCGAGACGGCCTTCGGCCCCCCCTTCGAGACGATCGCAGGCGATCCCTCAGGGCGGCGCTCAGGGAGCGGCTACGTCAGTGCAGCGAGGATGTCGGCGATGAGGTCGGGCGCATCCTCCACCCCGACGGACAGCCGAACAAGATTGTCCGGCACCTCCAGCTCAGTGCCTCGCACCGATGCGTGAGTCATTTCCGCGGGATAATTCACGAGCGACTCCACGCCTCCGAGGGATTCGGCAAGCTGGAACAGCGTCGTCGATTCCGCGAACGTCCGTGCCGCGGCCGCGCCGCCCCGGAACGTGATCGAGAGCATGCCGCCGAAGCCGCGCATCTGCCGTGCGGCGAGCCCGTGCCCCGGATGTTCGGGCAGTCCGGGGTAGTAGACGTGCTCGAGCGCCGGATGCCCGACGAGCGCCTCCGCGATCGCCTGCGCGTTCGCGCTGTGCCGTTCCATGCGCAGCGACAGCGTCTTGATTCCCCTCGTCGTGAGCCACGCATCCATCGGCCCGGACACCGCGCCGGCCGCGAACTGCACGAATCCGATCCGGTCGGCGAGCTCCTCATCGTTCAGGATGACGGCGCCGCCGAGCACGTCCGAGTGCCCGCCGAGGTACTTGGTGGTGGAGTGCACGACGATGTCCGCCCCCAACGCGAGGGGGTTCTGCAGGTACGGCGAGGCGAACGTGTTGTCCACGACGACGAGAGCGCCGGCCTCATGGCCGATGTCGGCGAGCGCCGCGATGTCCGAAATCGTCATGAGCGGGTTGCTCGGCGTCTCGACCCACAGCACCGTCGTGGCGGGGGTGATTGCCGCGCGCACCGCGTCGAGGTCGCTCATGTTGACGACGCCCAAACCGATGCCCCACGGTACGAAGATGCGGTTCACGAGGCGGTGGGTGCCGCCGTAGACATCGTTGCCCATGAGCACGTGGTCCCCGGGGGTCAGAACCGTGCGCAGGAGCGCATCCTCCGCGGCGAGGCCGGACGCGAAACTCAGGGCCCGCGTGCCGCCCTCGAGGCTCGCCAGCTGCTGCTGCAGCGAGTCCCTCGTCGGGTTCGTGCCCCTCGTGTACTCGTATCCGTTGCGCAGGTCGCCGATGCTCTTCTGCACGAACGTCGTCGTGAGATACACCGGCGGGATGACCGCGCCCGTGGTGGGATCGAACCCCTGGCCGTCATGGACGGCGCGGGTGCTGAAGTCGTGGGTCATGGTTTCACTTTCGCGAGTTCGGGCGGCTACTGGGGGTTCAGCTGGCGAGGTAGTCGAGGAGGTCGCCGCGGGTGAGCACGGCGACCGGTTTCCCGTCGCGCGCGACGAGGGCGGCATCCGCGGCGTCGAGCACGTCGCGTGCGCGCTCCAGCGACTCGTGGATGCCGAGGAGGGGAAGCGGCGGTCCGACGGCGCTGGCCGCGGCCGCGTCGATCGGATCGGCCGACGTCAGCGTGCCCGCGGCGAGGAGTTCGAGAAGCGTGGCCCCATCGACGGATCCGAGCACCTCGCCCATCACGACGGGAGGTTCCGCGGCCACCACGGGAAGCCGGGGGGCCCCGCTGTCCCGGAGAATCCGGATGGCGTCCGCGACAGCGGTGCCCACGGTGACGTGGGCGAGGATCGGCTCGGCGCCGTCGCGACGCTCGAGCACGTGCGCGACGGTCGGTCCGTCGCCGGTCTCAGCGCCGCCGCCCAGCGCAAAACCGTGCGACGACATCCAGCGGTCGTTGAAAATCTTGCCCAGGTACCCGCGGCCGCCATCGGGCAGCAGAATCACCATGACCGCCTCGGCGGGCAGTTCCCGCGCGACCGTGAGCGCAGAGGCGACGGCCATGCCGCTCGAGCCGCCGACGAGGAGCCCCTCTTCCCGGGCGAGCCGCCTCGTCATGGCGAAGGATTCGGCGTCGCTGGAGGCGACGATCAAATCCACAACGCTCGGGTCGTACGCGGTCGGCCAGAAATCCTCCCCCACGCCTTCCACGAGGTACGGCCGCGCCGTCCCGCCCGAGTACACGGACCCTTCCGGGTCGGCCCCGATGACGACGACCTTTCCGCCGGAGACCTCCTTCAGGTAGCGTCCTGCGCCGCTGATCGTGCCGCCCGTGCCGACCCCGGCGACGAAGTGCGTGACGGCGCCCTCGGTGTCGCGCCACACCTCGGGACCCGTGGTCTCGTAGTGGCTGAGCGGTCCGTTCTGGTTCGAATACTGGTCCGGTTTGAATGCTCCGGGGATGTCGCGGACGAGCTGGTCCGACACGCTGTAATACGAGCGCGGATCCTCCGGGGCCACGGCGGTCGGGCACACGACGATTTCGGCGCCGTAGGCGGTCAGCACGCTGCGCTTGTCCTCGCCGACCTTGTCCGGCAGCACGAACACGCAACGGTACCCGCGCTGCTGGGCGACGAGCGCGAGCCCGATGCCGGTGTTCCCGCTCGTCGGCTCCACGATGGTCCCACCGGGCTTCAGCTTCCCTTCGCGCTCCGCCGCGTCGATGATGCGGGTCGCGATCCTGTCCTTCGACGACGCGCCGGGGTTCAGGTATTCCACCTTCACGAGCACGGTCGCCGCAATTCCTTCGGTGACCCGATTGAGTTTGACGAGGGGTGTGTTTCCCACCAGATCGAGGATGCTGTTCGCGTACGCCATGGTCATCCCACGGTACCAGCGCACGCCCGCCGATTACGTGGTGCCGGGTGGCCCCGGCGGCCCGTCCCGCCAGCGCCGATCAGGCGGTGAACTTGCCTTCGCGGTCCGGCTCGACGCCGTACTCCTTCAACCGCGCGAGGGTCTTCGCCCGGCGGTTGTCGATCTCGGTGCCGATGTCGAGGGCGAGCTGCGGATTGGACGCGACGAGCTGGTCGAGGATCGCATTCGGCACGAGCAGCACGGTCAGGTCGGAGTCGGCAGTGACGGTCGCCGCGACCGCCTGCCTCGTCAGGGACCCGAGTCCGATGATCTCCCGCTTGCCCAACTGCGCGACGGGGATGTCCGCGCCGTCGGATCCGCGCGCGGCGAGCGTCGCGGTGCCGCTCAGGATGAAACGCATCCCCTCCGGTGTCGACCCCCACTGCTGCACCACCTCGCCGGCGCCGTACCGTTCGAGGGCCACCTCGTCGCGGAACGTGAGCGCATCCTCATTCGACAGGTACAGCGGGTGCGCCACCGTCAGAAGCGCCGCCTCGTAGTTCTGCTCCGACTGGAACGTGTCGGTGAGGTCATTGTCATAGTGCAGGCCGCGGCGGCGGGCCGCGTACCAGATGCGGGTCTTGAACAGGCGCGGTCCGCTGAATTCGTCGTTCGGCGAGTTCAGCATGAGGGCGACCTTGTAGTTCCCCTTGCGCATCGGCGTGACGAGCGCCTCCTCGCCCGGCACCGATTGCGGGAGGCCGCGCGCCACCTCCCGGCAGGTCGCGATGACCTCCTGGGGCGGGTCATCCGTCGAAAATTTCAGCACGAATCCGACCGAGAACGCTCCGTCGCTTCGGCTCAGGTTCACGAACGAGCTGCCGGCGAGGCTCGCATTCGGGACGATGCGGATGCCGTCATCCGTCTGGATGTGCACGGAGCGCCAGTTCACCTCGACGACCCTGCCCCGCACGCCGTCCGCATCCAGCCAGTCGCCGAGCTCGAACGGCTGCTCGAACAGGAGCAGCAGACCGGAAATGACGGACCCGACCGCGTTCTGCAGCGCGAGGCCGATCACGATCGACCCGATCCCGAGGGCGGTGAACAGGCCGCCGATGTCCGCGCCCCACACGAACGCGAACAGCAGGCCCAGGCTCACGATGATGAGCACGAGCCGCACCAGTTGGACGAAAATCGACGGCACGCGCTGCCGCCACGTCCCCTTTTGTGCGGTCTCGAACAGGATCAGGTTCAGCGCATTCACCAGAAGCAGGATGACGAGGAACCCGAAAACTGTTGCGACGATCCTCGTCCAGTTCCAGTCCACGTCGAGCGACGTCGTCTGGCTGATGAGCAGCAGCAGGGCCCCCACGGGGACGATGAAGTTGCGCAGCAGCGAGACGATGCCGGCGGAGCGGCTTCCGCGGCGCACGAGCGAACTGTGCACCTCGGTGAGGATGAGCAGCGCAACGGGCAGCCCGACCACGATGATGACGGCCGGCCAGAACCAGGGCTGGTTCACGAAGTTAGCCATGGGCATCCGTGATGTTCAGGCGCCACACCCGCTGTTCGCCCGCCGTGGTCTGAACCACCCCGGCCGCCGACACGTTCTGGCTGCCCGGGAGCTTGTCGAGGACACGCTGCGTGAGGAAGATCCCAGGTTCGTCCGTCTCCCCCTGAACGCGGAACGCGAGACTCACCGCGTCGCCCCACAGGTCGTACACCATGTGCGATTTGCCGACGAGACCGCTCGTCACCGTGCCCGTGTCGATTCCGGCGCGCAGGCTGAGCGTCGCGCCGAACTGGGCGCCGAACCGGTCCAGGATGCGCTGGAACTCGACCGCCAGATCGACGGTGCGGCGGGCGTTGTCGACTCGGGGGATCGTGAGCCCGCAACTGGCCAGGTACCCGCTGCGGGTGGTGCGCACGCGCTCGACGAAGTGCAGGTCGGCCGCCTCGTCGAAGCTTCTCAGCACGTCGTTCAAGTGCTCGAGGGCCTTCTCCGACGGCAGGTTCCTGCTGTATTCGTCGAAACCGACGATGTCCGCGTAAAGCACGGTCACTTCCTGGTGGTCCTGGACGATGTTCTGGTCGCCGTCGCGGTACCGTTTCGCGACCGTTTCCGGCATGAGGGTCAGGAGCAGGCGCTGGTTCTCCGCGACCTGTTCGTCCAGAAGCGCGGCCTTCACCTGCAGGCTCCGGCTCATATCGTTGAACGCCGTGCCGACATCCGCAAGCTCGTCGCTGCGCCCCGCGTCGACCTGCACGCCCTGCTCTCCCGCCGCGATCCGCCCGGCAGCGACTTTGAGCCTGCGCAGCGGCCGGACGATGATTTGCGCGAGCAGGAGCGACAGAAGCGCCACGACGATGATGAGTGCCGTCGAGGAGAGCACGAGGTTGCGCGTGAACTCGCGCACCGGCGCGAACGCCTCCTCGGTGCTGATCTCCGCGATGATCACCCAGTCCAGGTTGTCCACTTTCACGGGCGTGTACGCGGCGAGGGATTCGGCACCGAGATAGCTCTCCCCGATGATGGTGCCGGTCTCGCTGTTGAGCGCGTGGTCGACCGCGACGGTGTTGATCGGTTGCAGCAGGAGGGTGCTCTTGGTGTCGACGATGCGCTGCGCGAGCGCCGGTTTCACCCCGTTCGCGACCGCCCTCGTCAGGTAGCGCTCGGGGTTCTCCACGAGTTCGCGCGAGGTCGACCGCATGAGGTGGTCGCCGCCGACGAGATACGTTTCGCCGGTGTCGCCGAGCCCCCTGTTGCTCCACGACATGTCGCCCGTCATGACCGCGTTGATCGAGTCGATCGGCATCTCCACCGCGATCGCGCCGATCGCCTGCCCCCCGGCGCCGACCGGCGACACCGCCCACGCCGCGGGCACGCCGAGGGAGGGCGGATATTCGCCGAAATCGGTGAACTCGACCGTGTCCAGGATGTTGGTGCTGAGCGCTTTCGTGTACGCGGACGCCAGGTTGCTGAACGAGTACGGGCCCGTGATCAGGTTGGTGCCCAGGTCGACGCCCTTGTATGCCGAATACACGACGTTGCCTTTCGTGTCGATCAGGAGCACGTCCTCGAATTCGAGCAGCTGGGTCATCCTGCGGAACTGGTCCTGATACTTGGCGTTCGCCGCCGACCACGCGCTGCCGTCTCCGGCATCGTTCGTCGCGATCGACTCGGCGAAACTGTCGAAGGGGACCGTGTAGTTCAGTTGCAGGTAGGCCTGAGCGGGGCTGGAGGGCAGGAAACTGGTGGGGTCGACGAACGTGCCCGTGGCCTCCCCGAGCTTGTTCGCGAACGGTCCGCTGAAGTACGCGGTGATCGCCGCGGATTCGTCCGGGGTGAGCGTCGAGGACTCGAGTTCGTCAAATCCTTCGGTGAACGCGGTGAGGGCGTCGATCGTCTCCGAGTTCCTGCTGTGCACGACCACGGTGTTCTTGATGCGCGTGAACAGGCTCGTCACTTCCCTGGCGCGCGAATCCCGCACCCCGATCAGACGGTCGAATGCGGCGTCCCGAAGGGAATCCGAACCGTTCACGTAGCCGATGAGCCCGACGACGACGCTGGAGAGCAGGCTCACGAGCAGCAGCATGATGAGCAGCGACGACTGGATGCTGAGCCCGGCGCGCCGGGCCGAGGTCCTCGCCGTGCCGGGGTCGGGCGGTGACTCTTGTGCGGTGTTCGTCACGTGGGCTCCCGGTTGGCGATCCGTACAGGGTGCCACTCACTGTAGTGAATGCGAACACCGCGGAACAATGGGCAGATCAACGCCCGACGTGCGGTTTGCCGGTAAATTGGATGTCGTGCGCGCCAGTGCACGATTGCCCTCAACGACTCGAAATGAGCGGTTTCACGCGAATGGCATCAAAGAAGAACACCGGCAAAGCGAACTCCTCGACCTCCGCCGCTCCAACTGTCAAGGAGGAGCGTGCGCAACGGCGCCTGGCCAAGATCGACGCATTCAAGAAGGAGCAGGCCAGGCGAAAGCGTACTCGGGCGATCGCCATTTGGGCGGGTGCGGTTGCCGGTGTCGGGGTGATTGCGATCATTGCGACGCTCGTCATTGTCACAAACACGCCGAAAGTCGACCCGCAGAACATCGAACTCACCGGGTTGAAAACCTGGAATCTGGAGTCCGGAAAACACGTCGATCCCGACCCGGTCAACTACCTCGCCGACTACGGGATGAACCCGCCCGCCGGGGGCGCGCACTGGTCAGCGGAGCTGAATTGCGGCGTGTACACCGAGCCGCAGCAGAACGAACTGGCGGTGCACTCGCTTGAACACGCCGCCGTGTGGGTCACGTACAATCCGGACCAGGTGTCCGGCGCCGATCTGAAGGCTCTTACGGACCGCATTCCGCGCACATACGCGATCCTCTCTCCCTACCCGGGTTTGGATGCACCCGTGGTCGCATCGGCCTGGGGTGCTCAGGTGAAACTCAGCGGTGTGGACGACAAACGACTTGACGGGTTCATGGCGAAGTATCGGGAATCTCCCAGCGCCCCGGAACCCGGCGCACCCTGCTCCGGTTCCGTCGACGGTCCCGGCAAGGTCAGGTGACCTGTTCCTTGTAGAGCCGCGCGTAGGCGCCGCGCGCAGCCATGAGTTCTGCATGGGTTCCGCGCTCGACGATGCGGCCGGCCTCGATCACGAAGATCACATCCGCGGCCACGATCGTGGACAACCGGTGGGCGATCGCGATCGTCGTGCGGCCGCGGGATGCCGCGTCGAGCGCGTGCTGCACGACGCGCTCCGAAATGGAGTCGAGGGCGCTTGTCGCTTCGTCCAGGATGAGAACCCCCGGGTCCTTGAGGAGCACGCGCGCGATCGCGATCCGCTGTTTCTCTCCGCCGCTCAGACGGTACCCGCGCTCCCCGACGACAGTGTCGTACCCCTCAGGGAATGAGGCGATCGTGTCGTGGATGTTGGCGGCGCGGCAGGCCTGCTCGATGGCTTCCGCATCCGCATTCGGCCTCGCATACCGCAGGTTTTCGCCGATCGTCGCGTGGAAGAGGTACGTCTCCTGACTCACGATCCCGATGTTCGCGAGCAGCGACTGCTGATGCAGTTCCCGCACGTCGTCTCCCGCGAACACGACCCGCCCGTGGGTGGCGTCGTGAAAGCGGGGGATCAGGTAGGAGATGGTCGTCTTTCCGGCTCCGGATGGCCCGACGAACGCGGCGAACTGGCCCGGTTCGATCGTGAACGACACGTCCTTGAGGGTGGGTTCGGACTGGCCGGCCTCGTCGGGGTAACCGAACGTGACGTGGTCGAACTCGACCTTCCCGAGGTCGCCGCCGTGCACCTGAACGGGGCGCGCCCCCGCCGAGTCGGTTATGCGGGGAACGAGGTCGAGATATTCGAAAATGCGCGCGAAGAGCGCGCCGGAGGTTTGCAGGTCGAGGGCGACGCGCATGAGCCCGAGGAGGGGAAACATCAGTCGGGCTTGCACGGTCGTGAACGCCACGATGGTGCCCGCCGTGACCGGCACCTCGCCGAGGATGAGCCACGCGGCGCACAGGTAGATGATGGCCGGAATGATGGCGAGGAAGATCTGGACCATGGCGAAAAACCACTGGCCGCTCATCTGCAGCCGCACCTGAAGCCTCACCTGGTTGTCATTCTCGGCCCGGTAGCGAGCGACTTCGGCCGACTGCTGGTTGAAGCTCTTGGCAAGCAGGATGCCGGACACGGAGAGCGTCTCCTGCGTGATCGCGGTGAGCTCGCTCAGCGACTCCTGGGTTTTTGTGGCGATCCGGGCCCTGACCTGGCCGACGCGGCGCTGGGCGATCACGAGCAGCGGCATGAGAATGAGTGCGACGATCGTCAGCTGCCAGGACAGCAGCAGCATCGCGATGAACGCGGCGATGACCGTGACCGTGTTGCCAAGGACGCTGGACACCGTGTTCGTGAGCACACCGGAAACGCCGCCGACATCGTTCTGCAGCCTGGACTGGATGATGCCCGTCTTCGTGCGGGTGAAGAACGCGAGCTCCATACGTTGCAGGTGGTCGAACAGGGTGACGCGCAGCGAACCCATGACCTTGTTGCCGACGGTCGACGTGAGCCAGGTCTGCCACACCCCGAGCGCGCCGGAGGTGAGGTAGATCGCCACCATGAGGGCGAGGATGCCGCCGAGCACGGGCAGGTCGGGGCCGCCTTGGGGGAACAGTCCGCGGTCGAAGGCCTGCTGGGTGAGCAGCGGGGGCAGCACGGAGAGGCCCGCGCCGATGACCACGAGAACACCCGTCGTGATGAGCGCAACTTTGTGCGGCAAAAACAGCTGGGCGATCCGGTGGAACAGGTCATCCACCTTCGGTGCGGCCGCGTTCGCCGCGCGCTGGAGAGCAACATCCCCGCTGCTGATGCGGCTCCTGCCGCCGCCACGCATTCCACTCATGGCTTTCATTATGCAGCGCTGAAGAGTTAGCCCTTCGTGGAGCCGGCAAGCAGTCCGCGCACGAAGTACCGCTGCAGCGCGAAGAACACGACGAGCGGGATCACGATCGCGATGAACGCGCCAGCGGTCAGCAGGTGCCATTCCTGACCGTACTTGCCGGTCACCTCCGCCAGAAGCTTCGTGATCGGCGCGACGGTTCCGTCGGCGAAGACGAGGGCCACCAGCAGGTCATTCCACACCCACAGGAACTGGAAAATTCCGAATGCGGCGATCGCCGGCATCGTGAGCGGGAGGATGATCCGGAAGAAGATCTGGCCGTGGCCTGCGCCGTCCACCCTGGCCGCCTCGATCAGCTCACGCGGGATTTCCGACACGAAGTTGTGCAGCAGGAAGATGGCCAGCGGCAAGGCGAAGATCGTGTGGGCGATCCACACTTGCGAATAGGAGGTGCCCTGGTTGAGTCCGCTGAACAACTGGACTCCGCCGATGTTCATCCCGCGGGAGAACAGGGTGAGCAGCGGCACGAGTGCCATCTGCAACGGGACAATTTGCAGCGCGAACACACCGATGAAGACCCAGTCCTTACCCTTGAAGTCGATCCACGCGAACGCGTACGCCGCGAGCGAGGCGATCACGAGCGGGATGACCGTGGCGGGAAGCGTGATGGCGATCGAGTTGAGGAACGCCTCCCCCATCGTCAACTGGGTGTTGCCGGCGGAAAGCACCTGCACGTAGTTGTCGAACGTGAATCCCCAATTGGAGAAGATCGTCCACCAACCGGTTGTCGCCACTTCCTTCGCGGGGCGCAGCGACGAAATCAACAACCCCAGGGTGGGCGTGGTCCAAATGATCGCGATGATGAGGGCGGCGATCGTCGCGGTCCGGCTCGTCAGTCGCCGTTTGACCCGCTTGGCGGGCGAGTGGGCCTCTGCGGCCTCGCCGCGGGCGAGTTGCCTCTCGGTATTCCGGTCGATGGGCAGGTCGACGGGCGCAACGGAGCTCATCGGATCTCCCTCTGTTTCTTGATCTGTCTCGCGTTGTAAACAATGATCGGCATGACAAGCAGGAACAACACCACGGCGAAGGCGGCGCTACGGCCGGATTCGAACCCCTTCCACTGCGTGTACATTTCGTTCGCGATGACGCTCGTTTCGTTTGTACCGGCCGTCATCGTCCGCACGATGTCGAAGACCTTGAGCGACGCTATCGAAATTGTGGTGAGCACGACGATGAGGGAGCTTCGGATGCCCGGAACCGTCACGTTCATGAAGCGCTGCCACGCATTCGTGCCGTCGAGCTCTGCCGCCTCCAACTGCTCGGCAGGGACGCCCTTGATCGCGGCGGACAGGATGACCATGGCGAATCCGGTTTGGATCCAGATGAGCACGACGATCAGGAAGAACGTGTTCCACGGCGAGTTTTGCAGCCAGTACACCGGCTCGCCGCCGAACCACACGACGATCTGGTTGAGCAGCCCGATTTGCGCGTCGCCGACCGGCTTCGCGTCGTACACGAACTTCCAGATGATGCTCGCGCCGACGAACGAGATCGCCATGGGCATGAAGACGAGGGCCTTGAAGATCTTCTCACCGCGGGACTTGTCGATGAACGCGGCGTAGGCGAGGCCGAAAATTGTGGACAGCGTGGGAACGATGAGCACCCACACGATCGTGTTCACGACCACGCGGATGCCGTAGGGCTGCGTGAAAATCCAGATGAAGTTGTCGAAACCGACGAAGTCCCGGCTCCGGTTGTCCTGGAACGCCTGAATCGTGGTGCCGATGGTGGGATACACGAGGCCGATTCCGAGCAGGATCACCGCCGGCGCAAGGAATCCGACCAACTGGAACAAATAGCCTGCGCCCTGCCGGGATCGGTAGTCGAGCAGGAAGAACCCGCCACCGAGCACAGCGGCGATGAGGGCCGCCCAGAACACCGAGCCAAGCAGGAGCATGGCCACGAGCGGAACGAGCACGCACACGGCAAGTCGGATCACGGTGTAGCGCCGACCCGTGCGCGGGGCGATTTCGATGAAGAAGAGCAGAAGCCCGATGACCGCAAGGAATGCGACGATGACGAGGATGATCTGCAACCAGGCGGGAAGTGTCGCGATCCAGCCGAGGAAATCTGACATTGTCAACCTTTCGAGTGCGTCTTCGGACTCTATGGGGTGTTGTGCGAGCGTACCAGTGCTGCGCGAAGCCGCACAGCGGAACCGGTGGGTGGGGCCGACGTTTCCGTCGACCCCACCGTCACTCGATTTCTAGCTTGACGGCCAGGAGCCGTCGATTGTTTTCAGTACTTCGTCAACCGATTTCCCGTTGATCCAGTCGACCATGCCGGTCCAGAACGAACCGGAGCCCACAACACCGGGCATCAGGTCCGACCCGTCGAAGCGGAAGGTCGTCTTCGGGTCCTGAAGGATCTTGATTGCCTCCGACAGGATCGGGCTGGACGCGTTCGCCGGGTCAAGCCCGTTGTTCGCGCTGATGACGCCGCCGAGCTTCACTCGGCTGTTCGCCCACTCGGGGCTGGACAGGTACTCCTGCACCTTGATCGTGTCGGCATCGTTCGAGAACGCCGCGACGATCTCGCCACCACCGGTGACCGCGTTGCCGCCAGCCTGCACGGACGGGGTCATGAAGGCCCAGATGTTCTTGTCCGGGCCGACCGTGGTGTTGCCGTTCTTCGGGTCGGTGAGGAACCCGTCGAAGAACGACGCCTGGTGCGTGAGCGAGCACGTGCCGTTGCCCATGGCGCGGGCAACATCACCGAACGCGGTCGCGTTGATCGACTTCACGTCACCGAATCCGGCGTTCACGTAGTCCGGGTTCAGCAGGATCTTTCCGACTGAATCGAACGCGGCCTTGATCTGCGGGTCGGAGAACTTGACCTTGTGGCTCACCCAGTCGTCGTAGACCTGAGGACCGGCCTGGCGAAGAACGAGGTCTTCCACCCAGTCGGTGCCCGGCCAGCCCGACGCGTCGCCGGAGCCGAAACCTGCGCACCACGGCGCGGTTCCCAGCTTGTCGCGCATCTGCTTGGTCAGGTCAAGGAGACCCTGCCACGTGGTGGGTACAGTCCAGCCGTTGTCCTTGAACTGCTTCGGCGAGTACCAGATGAAGCCCTTGACGCTGGCCATCAAAGGCGCGCCGTACAGCACTCCATTGGTGGTGGCGTAGTTCGCCCAGTCCTTCGACCAGTACTTCTCGACGTTGGCCTTCACCCCGGCGGGTGCCGGCTGGATGAGATTGCGCGACGCCAGGTCTCCGAGGAGCCCGGGCTGCGGGAAGATCGCAAGGTCGGGAGCGTTTCCGCCCTGAGCCCGGATGCTGATCTGGGTCTCGAACTCCTTGCTCGCTTCGTACTTGATCTGGATGTTGTTGGCCTTCTCCCAGTCCGCCCAGGACTTCTGGAGAAGTTCTGCTTCGGTGTCCGAGATACCGCCGTAGATGGTGACGACACCATCTGCTTTGCCTGCGTCGCCGGGGCCGGTGGCGGCTCCGCCGCCTGTCCCGCCGCCCGAGCAGCCGACGAGAGCCAGGCTCGAAACGGCCAGGATCGCGAGGGGTGCTGTGAGACGTCTGTGCAAGGTGGAACTCATGTATTTTCCTCCTCAGTGAGGTTCTCCCGACGGGCCCAATGGGGGACCCACGGGTCGAGCATGGTGCGGACCTGCCCCGAGGCGTCCAATCGTGCCCACCATCGGGAACCGGTTCCATGTCACAAGCTACGGCACTTTCAAGGCCGACTGCAAGCGCTCGCTACCCCCTGATTGCTAACAGTTGAGTCACGTTCGGTGCGGAAGGCGCTCCACCTGGCTTTCATCCGTCGCCCCGCTACGGGGAACAGGAGGCGTCATCTCTGGAACCGGTTCCATACCGACGTCAATCTGGCTATGCTGTGCACCGTACGTGCCAAGGGAGGTCCCGGATGAGTGCCATCGCTGATGTCGCGCGCCTCGCCGGCGTCTCCAAATCCACGGCAAGCCGCGCGCTCAGCGGTCGCGGGTACGTCTCGGAGTCAACCCGGGAACGCGTCGTGCAGGCCGCTGCCGAGCTGGGTTTCGTCGTGTCGTCGAACGCGGCGAGCCTCGTCACCGGCCAGTCCAGGAACGTCGGCGTGGTGATCCCGTTCATCAACCGCTGGTTTTTCGCCGAGGTGTTGGATGGAATTGAGTCCGCCCTGATCAGCTCCGGGTACGATTTAACCCTCTACCGGATGAGCCCGGATGCCGAGCAGCGGCGGCGCGTGTTCGACTACTTCCTCGTGCGGAAGCGCGTGGACGCCGTCATCGCCATCGGCATCGAGTTGACCGCGCGCGAGGTTGACAGGTTGCAGTCGCTCGGAAAGCCCATCGTGGGCCTCGGCGGGCCGATCGACGGCATCCCCACGCTCAACATTGACGATGTCGAAGTGACGAGGATGGCGACGGAGCTCGTGATCAACCTCGGGCATCGGGACATCCTGCATCTGGGCGGCGACCTCGATGAGCAGCTGGACTTCCGGGTCCACGAACAGCGCCTCGCCGGCTATCGGCTGGCGATGGCCACGGCCGGGCTTGAGGCCCACGAAAAGGTTCGCGCGGTGCCGTTCGACGTGCCGGGCGGCTACGCCGGAGCCCTGCAGGTTCTCGCCGATCCGCGGCTGAGACCGACCGCGATCGTCGCCGGATGCGATGAGGTTGCCGTCGGCACCATCATCGCGGCCCGCCAGCTGGGCATTCAGGTGCCTTCGCAACTGTCCGTCGTGGGCATCGACGGCCATTCGCTCGCGCCCATGTTCGGCCTCACCACGTTTGAGCAGCATCCGGCACAGCAGGGGGCGCTGGCGGTGAAGATGATCCTCGACGAACCGCCGTCGCCCGCATCGGATGCCGGCCCGCGCCGGACCATCCTGCCGGTAACTCTTTCCGTCCGCACGAGCACCTCGGGACCGCCCGTGGCGAGGGCCGCCGGGGCCGCCTGAACCTCTGCGGAGACACGAAGAAGGTGCCGCCCCGGTGTGAATTCACACTGGAGACGGCACCTTCACTCTTACGCCGGGTCGCCCCGGCGCGCACTACTTGAGGGTGACGGTGGCGCCAGCCTCTTCGAGCTGAGCCTTCGCCTTGTCGGCGTTCTCCTTGTTGACGCCCTCGAGCACGGTGCTCGGTGCGCCGTCAACGAGCGCCTTCGCCTCGCCGAGGCCGAGGCTCGTGAGCGCGCGAACCTCCTTGATGACCTGGATCTTCTTGTCTCCGGCCGCGTCGAGGACGACGTCGAACGTGTCCTTCTCGTCGGCTTCGTCAGCTGCAGCACCTGCGCCACCGGCGGCAGGTGCGGCGGCGGCAGCGGCAACCGGTGCCGCTGCGGTGACCTCGAAGGTCTCCTCGAACTTCTTCACGAACTCGCTCAGCTCAATGAGCGTGAGCTCCTTGAACGCGTCGAGCAGCTGGTCTGTGGTCAGCTTCGCCATGGGTTTCTCCTTTGCTTACGTTGTGGAACTGATCCGCCGAAACTTTCCGGCGAAGTATTTCGAATCAGGCTTCCTGCTTCAGACGCAGCGCGTCGACCGTGCGAACGGCCTTCGACAGCGGTGCGTTGAACAGGTATGCCGCGCCGAACAGCGACTGCTTGAAGGCACCGGCCAGCTTCGCCAGCAGCACCTCCCGGCTTTCGAGGTCGGCGAGTTTGGTGACCTCTGCCGCACTGAGGGCGTTACCGTCGAAGTAACCGCCCTTGATGACGAGCAAAGGGTTCGCCTTGGCAAAGTCACGAAGAGCTTTCGCCACGGCGACGGTGTCGCCGTGGACGAAGGCGATTGCCGACGGGCCGACCAACTCGCTGTCAAACGAGTTGATTCCGGCCGCATTCGCTGCAATCTTGGTCAGCGTGTTCTTCACCACGGCGTAGGTTGCGTGCTCACTGATCGACATGCGCAAATTCTTGAGCTGCGCGACAGTGAGTCCGCGGTACTCGGTGAGCAGGGCGGCGTTCGAGTTGCGGAAATGTTCCGTCAGCTCGGCGACCGTCGCTTCCTTGTTCGCCATGGCACTCCTCTATTTCGGTGACCACCGGGCGACGAGGGCAAGAAAAAAGCTCCGGCGCATGCGCACGGAGCAGGGATACCGAACAATCCGGAAATCTACTTCACACACCTGCGCGGGTCTTCGCTCTCGCGACTCTTCGCGGCACTCCCTTGCGGGCATGCCGAACCAGCGGTCTTTGGCTCCGTCCAGACTATCGTCTCGGGGGCATCACCACAAAATCAGGTGATCGTTGCTTTGTCTGCCGTGCCTGCTTTGCCTGGCGTGCTGGCCTTGCCCGCCGTGCGTGGCGTGCTGGCCTTGCCCGCTTTGCCTGCCTTGTCGGATGTATCCGCCGTGCCCGGTTTGACGGCGATGCTGTCCTTGGCCGGCTTGCCGGCCTTCTCCGCCGGGTCGGCGGTGCCGCCCTTGCCCGGTGTGTCTGCCTTGGTCGCTGGAGTGGTCTTGCCGGTCTTGCCGGTCTTGTTTGGCGTTTCGGACGGGTCGCCGTCCTCGTGGGTGTCGTCCGCCACGTCGTCTGCCTCGTCGTCGGCATCCGGATCGTCGTCGTCCGCATCGTCGTCGGCATCGTCGTCGGCATCCGGGTCGTCGTCGTCCGCGTCGTCGTCTGGCGCTGGGCGCTTGCGCACGGGAAGCAGCACGAAGATGGCGAGCCCGAGGACCACGACGCCGAGAACCAGGGCCGAGAGGGCAACTCCCGAGATTCCCGACTGCGGGGCAGGGATGTTCGGCGAGAAGGACAGCTGGTAGGCATCCGTCGTCGTTGTCCCCGTCACGCGCGAGGTCCCGGGCACGAGCGGCGTCAGCGTTGTGCCACTCACCGCGAACCAGGCCTGCCGGGACGGCTCGCTCACGAGCACCGATTTCGCCGGCGCGGTCGACAGGCGGATCGCGAGCTCCGGGGAATCAAACGACGCGAGCTCCGGAAGGTCCGTTGCCGGGTTGATCCACACGGTCGCGAGCCCGAGAATTTTGCCCCGGACGCTCACCGGGGCAACCCAGTTGTTCGTGAACCGGGTCGGCTCATTCGTGGACTTGCCAGCCAGAAAATCCGGGGTCCACTCATACACCCGCGAAATGCCGCCCACTGTCGTCGTCGCATCGAAATCCGTGCCTTCGGTGACGCCGTTGCCTGCCCCGTAGAGGTCGATGAGCCGCGGGATGAGGCCGGTCGCGAAGTATTCGGCGACCTGTTGCGGAACCTGCGGCGGATCGTCCGCGCTCGCAGGCGACGCCGCGAGGAGGCCGAGAGCAAGCGCGACAACGGCTGTCGCGGCGCTCCTGAGCACCGAACGTCTCAATGGGGAATCCTTCGAGTCCATGGGCCAACCCAGTCTGTCACTGTGCGACGCCCGCAAGGGTGAGGCCACCACAGAGTGTCGAGACCGCGCCGCAGCGTCCCAGATCGACCACACGGGGGCGGGAGCCCCCTGCCGGTTCCCGTGGCGGGCAGAATGGTCTGGTGAGTTACCAGCCAGCACTGTGGACCGACCCCGCGTCGGATCACCGCTCACGCATCGTCGCGAACTCGGCCGACCGGTCCGCCTGGCTGAAAGCGCGCAGCGGAGGCGTCACGGCAACGGATGTCGCCCGCCTGTCCAGCGTTCGGGCCCTTCCGGTTGTCGCCTCGGAGAAACTGCACGGAAGCTCCTTCACCGGAAACGCCTACACCGACCACGGACTCGCGAGGGAACCGGAGATTGCGCGCTGGGTTCGAACCGTGCACGGCATCGAGCCGAGCCTGGACCTGTACCACGCCGAATCCAACGAGCGGCATCTCGCGACCCCGGACGGCATCCGGGCCGCGAACGGCCACCTCGAACTCGCGGAGATCAAGACCACGACGAAAGCGTGGCGCAGCATCCCGCGCAGCTACCTGCGCCAGGTGTGGTGGCAGCAGTACGTGCTCGGCGCCGAGCGCACCCTCGTCGTGTGGGAGCAGCACGACAACTTCGTGCCCATCGGGCCCGAGCCCTGCGTGCAGTGGGTGGACCGCGACGAGAACGAGATCCACCGGCTCGTCGGGCTCGCCGATCAGCTGCTGGGCCTCCTCCGCCGCTGAACGCCCGCGGCAGGATGGTTCGCGCCGCGAGCCTGCTGCGGCCGCACGCTAGCGTTGGGGGATGACGACAATGCGGGCGATGGTCATCGACGCCACAGGCAGGCCGGAGGTTCTGGTCGAACGAAGCATCCCCATGGTGGAGCCGGCCATCGGCGAGGCGATCGTCCGCGTGGCCGCCGCCGGGGTCAACCCGACCGACGCGAAAACCAGGGCGGGCCGCGGCACCTCGCGGCTCATCCGCGAATACCCCGCCGTGCTCGGCGTCGATTTCTGCGGAACGATCGTTCAGCCCGCATTCGATACGCACCCGTTCCAGCCGGGGGACAGCGTGTACGGCATGGTCCAGGTTCCCCGCCTGAGCGGCAGTTACGCGGAATACCTCACAGTGCCGGTCATCGCGATCGCCCGCGCGCCGCGGACGCTTCCCGCTGCGCATTCCGCGGCCGTCCCGTGCGCTGCGCTCACCGCCTGGGGCTGCATCAACTCGGTTGGCGCGGTCACCGCAGGCCAGCGCGTGCTCATCCATGCTGCGGCCGGAGGCGTCGGCCACGTCGCGGTGCAGCTTGCGCGAATGGCTGGCGCGCACATTGTGGCCACGGCATCCGAACGCAACAGCGCGTGGCTGAAGGAACTTGGCGCGAACGAAGTCATCGACTACCGGAACACCCGGTTCGAGGAAGAGACCGGCGACATCGACGTCGTGGTGGACCTCATCGGCAACGTGCACGACAACACGGGGACGCGCTCCCTCACCGTGCTGCGTCCGGGCGGCCTGCTCCTGAGCGTGCCGACCGGCAGCTGGCCGAATTACCGGGCGGATGCCGCCGCAGCCGGCGTGCGGGCTAGTGACATCCGGGCGCTCTCCGACACGGCGACGCTCACCGCGATCACCGAACTCATCGACAATGGAGAACTCAGGGTGCACGTCGACCGCGAGTTCCCGCTCGCGGAAGCGGCCGCCGCTCACCGGCTCCTGGAGGAGGGCCACACCCGCGGCAAGCTCGTACTGACGATTACGGAGTGAACGTGCGGGAGTACCGGCAGCCATCCTTTTCGGCCCAGATTGCCGTACCGTCAACGACGGGTCCGAACCTCATCCGTTCCGCCAAACGAGGATCGTCTCCGCATCGAAAGGTGCCATCCTCCAAAGGAATCAAGCTCACTTCCTCGCTGGGTGCTTCCACGCCTGAAGCCGCCGCCATGAGCAGTTTCCCTTCCCGTTGGAAGACGCGAAAGTTCGTGAACCACGGCGAGTAGCTCCGATAGTGCCCGGCGAGCGGACCGAACTCGACACGGTCCGGCACCTCCACGGGAACCTCGGAGTAGAAGACACGCGGCCCGCACGTCCAGACGCCGACGCCGCCGCGCCGTTCGAACCCGAGGTGAGACAACCGGAAGTCAGGATGCTCGCAGGCGAATCGATTGCCGAGAGTCCAGAACACCCTCCCGCTCGTTCCACCGGATGAGAGAACGAGCTCGCGATGGGGGGTGTACCCCAATTCGATCTCGCCGTGTGAGGACGAAAACCGACCGGCCAGCTCGGGGTCTCCGGGCCACACGGAAGGGTCGAGCTGACGCGGTGCGAGCAAAGCGGAGTCGCCGGGGCCGCAACTGGCGTGAACATCCCGCGCGATCAGTTCGGCAATCGGAGTATCGCCGTTCGCATTCGTCAGCACGGCCACGCCCATGCCACTGGCAAGGTCGGCAAGCAGGAAAGACGCGTAACCGACCATGCCGCCGCCATGGGTCAGCACCGTACCGCCGCTGATCTGTTCCACGTTGATGCCCAGACCGTATCGGCTCGAGCGAACCGGGCGGTGGCGGCCGACCGTCAACGTATCCTCACCTCCCGGAGCGAGGGTGCCCACCACTCGGGCGAAACTCTCGGGAGACACGACAGCACGGCCGTCGAGACTGCCAGCACCCAGAAGCATGCGCAGGAACCTCGCCATGTCCTGCGCCGTGGACGCGACATTTCCGTCGCCGGCGGCAACTTCGAGCCAGGTGGCCGGAACGAGCGGGTCGCCGGGAATCCACGGCGCATCATCCCTGAGCGGCGCCTGGCCGATCGCCAGTGAACCACGATCACCATGAGTCACCTCCGCCAGGGAGTCACGCATTCCCACCGGCCGCAACACCCGCTCGTCCATTGCACGCGCCAGAGTGCTTTCCGTCAGCTCTTCGACGATGCAACCGAGGAGTATGAATCCGACGTTGGAGTAGTGAAAGAACTCACCGGGTGCCGTTATCGCGCTCGTGTCCCGCAACGACCAGCACTGGGCCAGTGCATCCGGAACCGCGTCGGAACCGGAAATCAATCCGGCGGTGTGATGGAGAAGGTGCCGCACCGTGGCCCTGGATGCCGAGCCGGGAAGGGTGAACGTCGGAAGGAGATCTGCTACCGGGCTATCGAGCGACAACCGGCCTTCGTCGATGAGCTGATTGATAAGGAGCGACGTGAAGATCTTGCTGATCGACCCGATTTCGAATCGTTCCGAGACGGATACGGGCGTGCCGGTTCGGGGGTCGGAAGATCCGAAAGGACGAATCACGTCGTCGTCCGGCGTGACAATGACGACGACTCCACCGCCGATCGGCCAGTGCCTCAGCACCCCGTCCAGCAGCGGATCCAGAGCTGATGTGTCGATGCCCATGGGCTATCGCTGCAGCATCTCGCGGGCAAGAAGCTCATCCATGGTTTGCCTCCGCACGGCCACTCGCGATTCGCCTGCACGGCAGAACACCCACGGCATGCCCAGCGCCGCGTTGTAGTTGTTGTGCATGGTGAAACAGTACGCGCCGGTGACGGGAACCGTGAGGACGTCGCCGACCTCCGGATGCGGCAACGCAATGTCCTTCACGAGAGTGTCACCGGATTCGCAGTGCTGCCCGACGACGTCGACAGTGTCGTCTGGCGCATCCTTGTCGATGATGGCGGGTTCGAACGGTTGGCCGTAGAGAGCGACTTCCAGATTGTCACTCATTCCGCCGTCCACGGCGACATGTGTGCGAACACCATGCTTGACCGTGACAACGCGATACGCGCTCACTCCGCACTGGGCGATCATTGACCGTCCAGGCTCGATCATGATTTTCACCCCGGTTCCGAGGTGGCGGTGCACCGCGCTGACCAATCTCTCGGCGTACTCGTCAATGCTCGGTGCACTATCCGAACCGATGTACCGCACTCCCAGCCCGCCGCCGAAGTCATACACCGGGAATCGTTCAAGGTGCGAAATTGCCTCAACCTCCGCCTCGAACTGGTCGAGGTTGAGGATCTGGGAGCCGATGTGGGCGTGAAGCCCCTGCAAGTCCAGCATCGGCTCGCTGCGGATCCTGGCAATCGTCTCGGCAATCTGAAACGAAGGAATCCCAAATTTCGATGAGTCGTGCCCTGTCATCATCGCGGCGTGGGTCGACGCACTGACCGCTGGGCTCACCCGCAGGAGCACCGGCACTGGAGAAGTCGCATGGCGCGAAAGGCGGTCGATATCGTCACTGTTGTCGATGACGACAAAGCCGACCCGGGCGTCGAGCGCGGCGCGGATGTCGTCATCGGACTTCGCATTGCCATGAAAAACCATTCGCGAGGGGTCGGCTCCGCCAGCCCGAGCAATGGCGAGCTCGCCGGCGGACGCGACGTCAACCCCGCACCCTTCACTCGAAACGACCCCAATGACGGATGCCGACGGGAAGGCCTTCGACGCGAACAGGACGAGACTGTCCGGGTGGCGCGACTCGAAAGCGTCGCGGTAGTGGCGGGCGCGTTCCCGCAAAGCGCCCTCGTCGATGATCCCCAGCGGCGTGCCATGCTGCGCTGCCAGTTCGGAAACGGAACACCCGCCAACCAGAAGGCGTCCGTTGCCATCGATGTGGGTACCGGTCGGGTACAGCGTGAGATCAATCATCGGGGGCTCCCTCCGTGAGCGATTTTCGGAACTCGTCGTGACGACGAAACAGCGACGACCACATCGCAGCGCGGTCCGCGCGAGGTGCGGTGAGTTCGAGACTGCCCCTCGAATCGCCGACATCCACGTTCGACGCCTCCCCGGCGAGTTGCGCTGCGCCGAGCGCCGAATGGTCCATTTGCGTCGCAGAGCCACACACCGGCAGCCCCGTGGCGTCGGCGAGATCCTGCCGGAACGCGCCCGCGGATGCACTCGACCCGCTCACCAGCAACCGACCGGCGGAAAACCGTGGATCCGTCTCGGCAAGCACTCCGATGCATCGGCGGGATTCCAGCAAAATTCCGGTCAGGAGGCCGCGCGCGATCTGTGCTCCGGTGCTCCCAAGGGTGAGGCCGAGCAGGCTTCCGGTGAGCGTCGGCATCCACAGCGCACCCTGCTCCCCCGGTGCGAGGTAGGGAAGAAATGTCGGCGCGTCCTCAGGAGGTACCCGTGCGGCCAGGTCAACGAGCGATCCGGCATCAGCCTCTCCCAGAAGGGTCGCCAACCAGTCGATGGCGGAGCCGGTGGCGAGCAGGTCCATTTCCAGCCCGAATTCGCTGCGCTCAAGGGGAGTTATCAGATACCGACCGGCCGCGTCGGGAAGGAAACGTGCCGACCTGCCGAGGATGACCGTGCTCGTTCCGGCAATGTAACTGATGTCGCCGGGTGAGTGCGCTCCCAACCCGTAGGCGCCCAGCACGGAATCGGCTGCGCCCAGCACGACGGGAAGCCCGGCTGGCGCGCCAATGGTCCTGGCAAAATCTGCGCGGAGGCCGCGCCACAGTGTGGCGGGCGCAACATCGGGAACTCCCGGAAGGTCTGCAGTGTTCTCATCCCAGGCCGCATCCGGCAGGCTGTAGCAACCGTATCCCGCCGCCGTGCTGGGGTCGGTGAGCAGTTCGCCGGTCAGAACGAAGAACAGGTAATCCTTGGCGCTGACGACTCGTGCCGTGTCGTGTGCCCGTGCCGGGGAGTCCTTCCTCAGCCGGGCGAACATCGGCAGGAGGTAACGCCCGTCGACTCGCGCTCCCGTGCGCAGATAAAGCTCCGGACCGTTCCGCGCGCGAAATTCTGCCGCGGCCCACTCGGCACGGCCGTCCTCCCAGGTGATTGCGTTTCCGTTGGGCTCGTTGCGACTGTTGAGGGTGACCATGGTCGGCAGCATTCCGGAAAGCCCGATGGCCGCCCACCGTGCCGGTGAGCACTGCCGCGCGATATCGCGAAGAGAATGCGTGACTGCCTCGATCCAGTCTGCTGGACTCTGCTCGGCAGCACCCGGCACTGGTCGCATCGTCGGATAGCTTCGCCGACTGTGGGCTTCAACACCTCCATGGGATGACACGGCGACCACCTTAACGCTGGATGTCCCCAGATCAATCCCTACGACAATGTCGTTGCCGCTCACCCGACCCGCCCTTCTCTTCGGCTCGGTCAAGCGAATTCCCGCGCCACCACTTTCATTGAGTCCTCTGCAGCCTCCAGCGTGCGGTCGATATCCTCTTCGGAGTGAACGAGTGACACGAACAGGTTTTCGAACTGCAACGGATGAAACAGTACGCCTCGAATCACCATCTCCTGAAACCACCGCGTGAACGCGGGCTCGTTCGCATATCTCACGGCGTCGCGCCAATTGGTGATCGGATGACTGGCAAACCACAACTGGAAGACGGTGCCGATTCCCTCAACGTAGGCTTCCACCCCGCTCTCATCCGCAATGGCCTTCAAACCCAGAGCCAGCCTGTCCCCGATGGCGCGCTGCCTCTCGTAAAGCCCGGGCTCTGACAGAGCGTCCATTGTGGCGGAGACCGCAGCGCATTGAACGACGTTGGCGTTGTAGGTTCCGGAGTGCGAGTACGTTCCGTCTGCCATCAGGCGCATCGCCTCGACTGTGCCGCCGACTGCCGCAACCGGGAATCCGCCGCCGAGGCCTTTCGCCATGGTCGTCAGGTCCGGCATCACTCCGAAATATTCCTGCGCCCCGCCTCGGGCAAATCGGAATCCGGTGATGACTTCATCAAAGATCAGCATGGCGCCGTATTTGCGGGTTTCCGATCGCAGGAGTTCGAGATATCCGGGCTCCGGAAGGATGCAGCCGGTATTGAACACGGCGGGTTCGGTCAGAACTGCAGCCACCTCGTCGCCGCGCTCGGCCATCATCTTGCTGAAGTTCTCGGCGTCATTCCACGTGAGGACGATGAGCGTGTCCTCCAGCTCCGCGGGAACTCCGAGGCCCATCGCCACCGGGCGCGGGCGGTCGGCCGGCCCCGCAAGCTGGGGATCGACGTGGTTCGACCAGTACACCGTGTCCTGCCAGCCGTGGTAGTGACCTTCGAATCGCACGATGAGCCGCCGACCCGTCGTCGCGCGGGCCAGGCGCACTGCGGTTCCGACCGCCTCCGATCCGGAGTTGGTGAACCTCACCTGCTCGATTCCGGGCACTGCGTCGACCACTTTTTCTGCGGCTTCGATCTCCAGTTCGTAGGGCAATCCAAAGCAGGTTCCGTAATCTGCGATCGCATCGGCGACGGCTTTCGTCACTGACGGGTGCCGATGCCCGAGAATCATCGGGCCAAGACCAAGCAGGTAGTCGATGTACTCGTTTCCGTCGACGTCGGTGATCCTGGACCCCTGACCGTCCTTGATGAACAAGGGGTAGGGTTTCCAGCCGTTGCGCGGAAGTCGAGCCGTGCTCCCCGCACCGCCGGGAATGGTGCGGCTCGCGCGTTCGAAGAGTTCGTGCGATCGGATGGTCCGTGCCGCAAAATCAGTGTCGAAACTCATCCTCGTGTGACTCCTTGATCAACGTGACTGGTATTGATACTTAGTATACTAAGTAGTTAATCGTCCACCGACATCCGGTACAACTGGCCCAGGTATTCGATGAGCGCCCGCGTCGGTGTGCCGGTTGCCCCCTGCGGCCACTCCGCAGACTCCCGTTCCAGATACGCCCCAGAGCCATTGTCGATGTGAGCCCACGGAAAGCCTCCGGCGAACGGTTCGAGGAATGTGGCGGCAAGTTGCCCGGAGTCCGGCACATCGGCGGCGGCGTTCCTGGAGTCCGCGACCGGTGATGCGAACAGGGCGCGGTAGGACGCGTGCAGCGGGAGAACCCATCCGGGATCCCCCGCACCCAGGCCGGCGGAGACCAGTCCGGCACCAAACTCCGGGTCGTTCGTCCAGCAACCCCACATCGCCGTGCCTACCGCGCCGGAGTCGGTGAGTGTTCCGACATCGATGATGGCCGTCGGGTTCGTTCCCGAAAGCCACGCGATGGCGTCGGCAAGAACAAGGCGTCCCTCGCAATCGGTATCGACAACCTCGGTGGTCCTCCCGTTCGGGTGAACCACAACGTCGCCCGGCCGCACGGCACTTCCGGACGGCATGTTGTCGGCGAGCGGAAGGATGGCGTGGACCGCGGGGCACTCGTTCAGACGAGCCGACGCGACGATCGCGGCGGCGACTGCGGCAGCGCCAGCCATATCCGATTTCATCCAGCCGAGCTCCCCCGCATCCTTCTTCAGGTTTATGCCCCCGGAATCGAATGTGATTCCCTTTCCTGCGACCCCCACACCCCGCGCCTTTGAGCGCGAACGCAGCTCAACAACGCACGGTGGTCGCGCGCTGCCCGCGCCGACGGCGAGAGTCGCACCGAAGCCGTGATGGGAAAGCTTGTCCGCCGGCCACACCGAGATGTCGAACGCATCCGGGGTGAAGGCCTGCGCGTACGCGACAATCTCGGCAGCCAAATCTGCCGGACCAAGGAGGTTGCTCGGTGTTTCCACCAATTGGCGCACCCAGTTCGCGGACTCGGCAATGACCGTTCCGCGCACAATGTTCTCCGACACGGTGCCGGAATCGACGCGGGCATCGATCAGCAGGCAGGCAACGGGACGATCATCATCACTCGCCGTCGACGGGCCGCCACCGCGAGAATACCGATAGTCGCCGAGTCCGATGCCTTCGGTTACCGCCCGAACCGCCGCGGCCCGGTCATCCAATTCGAGCGCAAGGGTGCTCGTGAACGTCTCGGACTTCAGTAGGCGCGCCGAGCGGAATGCGGCGGCGCGAAGCACGTCGGCCGTCACCGCAGCTCGTTCGCCCAGGCCAACCATCAGAAGCGTGACTCTCGTGCCGTCGCCCGCAAGGGCCATGCGCGTGCTCTGCCCCGAATCAGCATGGAAACCCGGGTCAACGGGATCCATTGCCCCAGGTTCCAGGCCAAGTGCCTGCGCGAGCGCCCTCCCTCCGGCGCCGAACATCGGCCCGTGGGGAGTTGCGTACGCCCCGACCACCGCGATCGCCGACGTCAGGTCGTCATCAAACTCCGCGGTGGTGACCGGTACGACGTGTCGCACCGGCTCAACCCACCTTGTGTACCTGCAGCAGGGTCTGGGTCGACAGGTTGTTGACAGAGCCGACCAGCGGAGACATCACGAAACCGGTCCACTTCGGACTGTGCGCTTCGATAATGTCCTGGTAGACCAACACGATGTAGGGCCGGTCGTTGAACGCGATCTGCTGCATCTCATTGATCGTGGCCTGCCGTTGCGCACGGTCAGTCTCCGTCCCCTGCTTCAGGTAAAGCGCATCGTAAGCGGGGTTGCAGTAGCCACTGTCACTGTTGTTTCCCCACTGAGCGCACGTGAGAACGCTGAGGATGAAGTCCGGATCCACGGGTGGAATCCAGTCCCACATCGCGAGGTCATATCCGGTGTACATGTTGTCAGACCCGTTGATCGCGGTCGTCGCCGCGTCGGTGTCCATTTTGCGCATCTGAAGGTCGATGCCGATCTGCTTGAAGCTGGTCTGAATGATCTGGAACATCCGGTCACCGGCCCCATTGATCTCGGTGGGGAAGATCACCGGGTAGGACATCGGATGACCATCAGCCACCCTGATGCCGTCCGCGCCCTTCGTATACCCCAAACCATCGAGGATGGCGTTGGCCTTGCTCAGGTCGTACGGCAGGGCTTGGATGGACGGATCCTGCCAACCGGTCACGGGTGCAACGATTGTCGAGCCGGGTTTCGCAAACCCCAGCCAGGCGGTCTTGATCATTTCCTGGCGGTCCATCGCGTACTCGAATGCTTTGCGGACCTCAGGGTTCAGAAGCTCCCGGTTCTTCGTCTTCTTCGGGTTGGTGTTGATAATGAAGTCGTAGTAACCGGTGTTCTGCCCGGTGTCCACCACCATGCCGGCCTTCTTGAGCGTATCGACGGAGGTTGCCTGCGTCGACTCGCCGATCATGTCGACCTGCCCGGTCTTGAGGGCGGTGACCATCGCGTCGCCATTGGCAAACATCTGAATTCCGAAGCCACTGATTTTCGGTTTCGTGGGACCCCACCAGTTCGGGTTGGTGCTGAACAGCGCAAGTTGATCTTTGGTGTACTTGGTCAACTCAAACGGTCCGCCCGACACCATCGGGGCACCGTTTTGGAACGTGGTGATGTCTTTGCCGTCTCCGGTCGCAAGCTTCGACCACACCTGCTGCGGAAGAATGTGCACGGCCTGCATCTGCGTGAGCACGTTCGCCACCGGGCTGTCGTAGGTAAGGACCAGCGTGTTGTCATCGGTGGCTACCGCCGTCTTGAGGTGCGCGACCCATCCCGCCAATTGACCTGTCGGCCCATCCTGATATTTGACCATCATGGTCATGGTGAACGCCGCATCCTTGGCCGTGAGCGGAGCACCGTCTGACCACTTCGCGTTCTTGACCGTATGGAACGTCCAGGTCAGACCGTCCGCCGAGGTATCCCAGCTCGTCGCGAACGCGGGAATGATCTTCAAATCCTTGTCATATTCCGTCAGATGAGGATAGACATACTGATAGACCACGCTGCTGTAGTCGGAGCTTGAGACGAACGGATTGAGCGAGTCGATTGCCGCACTCACTCCGATGCGCAGAACATCGTTCGAGGGCCCGGCGCTGGGCGCGCACCCCGCGAGCCCAACTGCCAGAACGGATGCTGACACGATTGCGACCAGACGCCGTGTAAATTTCATCTGAAGTTGTCCCATCATTCAAGCCTTGCCAAATATCTTCTAGCGCTTAGTATGATGACTTCAACCTGAATCGTCAACCCCGGGAAGAAGGTCGCGCATGCACTTGGGCGGCTACGTGTGGAAACGGTCAGTGTTTGCGATCGTCACCATCTTCGTCGCGCTGAGCTTCAATTTCGTCCTGTTCCGCGTGCTGCCCGGTTCGGCAGTAAGCAGCCTCGCCCGGGTTCCCCATGCCTCCGCCGAGTTGAAACATGCCCTGGAGGCGCAATTCGGCCTGGACAAGCCGGTGTGGGAACAGTACTTTCTGTATCTTCGCGAACTGCTGCACGGAAACCTGGGCGTGTCCTTCGCCAACCGTCAACCCGTGTCTGCGAACCTGCTCGAAGCATTCGGCAACACGCTTCCGCTCGTGGCAACGGGAACTGTGATCGCCATCGTCCTGGGAATCGCGACCGGCATCTATTCTGCTGTGCGGCGTGGCACGGTCGGTGAAACCGTGTCGACAAATCTTGCGGTGCTCTTTTACGCGTTCCCCACCCAATTCCTCGGCATGATGCTTCTCATCCTTTTCGCGGGCTATCTCCCCTCGGTAGGAATGAGCGACCCGTTCGCTGTCGGATTCAGCCCAGGGGAGCAATTCGTCGACGTGCTCCGCCACCTCATCCTCCCGGTGACGACGCTCATCCTCACGCTCTATGCCGAAAACACCCTCATCGTGCGATCGGCAATGCTGGAAACCCTCGGCGAGGACTACATTCTGACGGCCCGGGCCAAGGGTCTTCCCCTGCGCAGAATCATTTCTTCCTATGCGCTGCGAAACGCGATGCTCCCCATCGTGACGCAAGTCGCGCTCACCCTCGGTTCGATCGTCACCGGGGCGATCCTCATCGAGGTGATTTTCTCCTGGCCCGGAATCGGTCGCGCTCTCTACTCTGCGGTCCTCAGCCGTGACTACCCTATGCTTCAGGGCGGGTTCCTCGTCGTCACGGTCACCGTGGTTCTGCTCAACTACCTGGCCGACCTGCTCTACTACCGACTTGACCCGAGGTTGACGAGATGAGGCACTAGATGACCGGGCCAGAAGCGGGAAAGGCCTCTGCGGCACGACGCCGAAGCGCGTGGAGCGGCGTCGGTGCTGCCCTGACGCGTCCCGCAGCAATCATCGGACTCGGGATCATCGGGTTCTTTCTGGTCCTCTCGATATTTGCGCAGTGGATTCAGCCATACAGTTCCAGCACGCCCAGTTGCGGCGTGTTCGATCCACCCTCACCCGCGCACTGGCTCGGCTGCGACGATGGCGGAATCGACGTATTGAGTCTGGTCATTCAGGGGGGCCAGGTATCGATGTTCGTCGGATTCACCTCCGCGGGAATGGCCATCATCATCGGCAGCATTTTCGGCATCCTGTCCGGATACTTCGGCGGGTGGATCGATACGGTCCTCATGCGAATCACCGACTACTTCATCGTCATTCCGCAAATCGTGCTCATGATCGTCGTTGCCGCCGTCTGGGGCCCGAGCCTCAGCCACGTCATCATCGTCATCGGCGCCCTGCTGTGGACCAGCACGGCGCGCGTCATCCGTGCACAGGTCAAGACGCTCCGCGAGCGCACCTACATCCACCGAGTCGAATCGCTTGGCGCCGGGCACCTGCGGATCATTTGGCGACACATAGTGCCGCAACTCGCCCCCCTGCTGATCGCAAACGCCGTTCTCGCCGTCACGGTGGCCATCTTCAACGAAACCGCGCTGGCGTTCCTCGGCCTTTCGGATCCGACCGCAGTCACCTGGGGGACCATCATGGAGCATGCGTTCGATCGCAATGCGATCAGCGCCGGCGCGTGGTGGGCAATCGTACCGGCAGGACTCTGCGTTGCGGCCGTGATCGTCGGTGCGTACCTGTGGGGAACATCCATTGAGGACGCGCTCAATCCGCGGCTGCGAATCTCGTACCTGTCCGCACGGAGCTGGCGATTGCGGCCGCTCGTTGGTCGAGGACCGGACGCGCTATGAATCGAGAAACGCTCCGGGATGCGCCCGACGGCGCCGAAACCCTCGACGCGATGCCAGCGCTCCAGATCAAAGGCCTCAACGTCTGGTTCAACTCGGCACGGGACCGCAAGCACGCAACGGAAAGCCACGTGGTTCGCGGAATCGACCTCGCGATAGCGGCGGGCGAACGCGTCGGCCTGGTCGGCGAATCCGGATGCGGGAAAACGACCACGATTCTTGCCGCAATGGGCCTCCTGCCCGCGAGCGCGAGCGTGTCCGGCGAGGTGATTCTCGACGGCAGGAACATCATCGCGGACGGCGAGTCGGGAATCCAGCCGCACCGGTGGCGGGACATCGCCATGGTGTTCCAGGGCGCCATGAGCGCCTTCAACCCGGTGAAAACGATCGGCTGGCAAATTCAGGAAGCACTTCAGTTCCACGATATTGCCAGCGGAGCGGCCGCTGCCTCCAGAGTCGTCCAGCTGCTCGGTATGGTTGGACTCGCCGAACAGGATGCCCAAAGCTTTCCCCACCAACTTTCCGGCGGGATGAAACAACGCGCGATGATTGCGATGGCTCTCGCGTGCAACCCCAAGGTCCTCCTCGCCGACGAACCGACGACAGCGCTGGACGTGGTGGTGCAGGACCAGATCCTGAAACTCCTCGTCAGGCTCTCCGAAGAGCTCAATCTCGCACTGATTCTGGTGACCCACGACCTTGGAGTGGTGGCGCAAACCTGCACGAGAGCGGCCGTGATGCTGGAGGGCGAGATCGTCGAGGCGGGCGTCGTCGATGACCTCTACCGCCGGCCTCAGCATCCCTACACCCGTTCCCTGTTCGAAGCCACGCCAAACCTCGCCGACAGTCGGCAGGGCGCCGAGGAGGTCGGAACGGCAACCGGCCACTTGCTCGAGGTGACCGACGTTCGGACCATCTACGCCGGGCACCGGCGGGTACGGAAGGGCGCAACGCAGACTGCCGCCGTCGACGGAGTGAGCCTTCACGTGGATCAGGGTGAAATGGTTGCGCTCGTCGGCCAGTCGGGTTGCGGGAAAACGACAACCCTTCACAACATCATGGGAATGCTCCCGGTGAACGAGGGTTCGATCACCATCAATGCCCAGGAAGTCACCACGCTCACCCCCCGACAGTGGCGTGCGCTGCGCCGGGACGTGCAGATGATCTACCAGGACCCCTACGAGTCGCTCGACGTGCGTTTCCGGGTCTCCGACACGGTGCAGGAACCGTTGTTGATCCACCGAATCGGAAACTCCCAGGCAGAGCGAATGGACATGGTGAATGCGGCTCTCCGGGATGTTGGTCTGGCGCCGGAGGACTATGCCCAGCGATACCCGCACGAGTTGTCCGGCGGCCAGCGTCAGCGCGTTGCCATCGCGGCAAGCCTCGTCCTCAGGCCGAAATTGCTTCTGGCCGACGAGCCGGTTTCCATGCTTGACGTGTCCGTGCGCACCGGAATTCTCGAACTCCTCGATCGCCTGCGTCACGAGCACCAGGTCGGAATCCTGATGATCACCCACGACCTGTCGACGGCAGCGAAGTATGCCGACCGGATCATCGTCATGCGCGAGGGAAGAGTTGTTGAAACGGGAGAGCCGTGGCAGATCATCCACGCCCCGAGGACCGACTACACGCGACAACTCATCGAGAGCGTCCCCAGCCCGGACCCGAGGTCACGGCACGTCGTCGAGTAGTCCGCGCTAATCGCCCGACTGGTCCCCAAGCGGTTTGACCGACCAGCGCCCGTCCCCCGCTGATTGGAGCAGCCTCGGACTTCCGCTGCCCGCGACGTAGAACACAAATTCGTCCGCCGGGTAGCTCTGCTGGTAGCAGTCAAATGCGACGCCGTTGGCATCCGAGCTGACGCCCCTGACCCGCACGACACTGCTTTGGCTGGACAGGCCGAGCTTTTCGCGCTCCCAGGCATTGGGGTGATCCACCTGCAGGGATTGCTCCACGAAGTCGTCGCTGAGACCATAGCGATCGCGAAGGTACCCGTACAGTGACCCGCCAGACCTCAGGTACTCTTCGTCGATCGCGTTGATCCGGCTGAGCGGCAGGACCGCTCGCTCCAGAACTTTTGGCTCCGCGCCAATCGACCGAAGTCGGGTAATCTCCCACACGGGTTGGCCGGCATCGATTCCGAGAGCCTCCGCGTGATTCGAACTGGGAAGTCCGACGACAACGCTGAGAAGTTCCGTCGACAATGCCGCGCCCTGTCCGTCCCGTGTCAGGGTGTCGAGCAAAGCGCCGGGGTGAGCCGGCTCGCTGACGAGCCGCTGAGGAGCGACGAAAGTGCCCACACCCTGATGCCGAACGATTTTCCCGCCGTGCGAGAGCTCGTCGAGTGCCCGGCGCACAGAGATCACGCTCACGCCGGCAAGCTCGGCGAGCTCGACGGTGCTCGGCAGCTTGTCGCCCTCGCGGAGTCCGCGCTCCTCGATGAGCTCAAGAACCATGTCGTAGACATGTTGGTACCGCAACTGGCGCGGTGCAGGGACTTGCGACGTGGCATTCCGCGTGCGCCGCCTGGTGTCGGCTGCCAATTGCCCTCCTTTGGCCCTCACGACCGAACGTGACTCGCCAGCGCGTCGGTTCTACCGCACAGATTACCAAGTACCGAGTGGAGGCCCGCTTGCGTGCCCCCACTCGGTACTGGTTCGACCAATCGTGTTCGCGACGGCGAGCGCTACAGAGCGGTGACGTCCAGCGGGATGCCGGGGCCGAACGTGGTCGACACGGTGCCCTTCAGCACGTAACGCCCCTTCGACGAACTCGGCTTCGAGCGAACGATCTCGTCGAGCGCCGCGGCAGCGTTCTCGGCGAGCTGGTCCTCGGTGAACGAGGCCTTCCCGACGATGAAGTGCACGTTGGAGTGCTTGTCGACACGGAACTCGATCTTGCCGCCCTTGATGTCGGAGACGGCCTTCGCCGGGTCCGGCGTGACCGTGCCGGTCTTCGGGTTCGGCATGAGGCCGCGCGGGCCCAACACCTTTCCGAGGCGGCCAACCTGACCCATGAGCTCCGGGGTCGAGACAGCTGCGTCGAAGTTCGTGTATCCGCCGGCGACCTTCTCGATCAGCTCGGACCCGCCCACCTCATCCGCGCCGGCAGCAAGCGCCGCCTCGGCGGCCGGGCCGGTGGCAAACACGATGACGCGGGCGGTCTTGCCCGTGCCGTGCGGCAGGATGACGGTGCCGCGCACCATCTGGTCGGCCTTGCGGGGGTCCACGCCGAGCTTCAGCGCAACCTCGACGGTGGAGTCGAACTTCGCGGAACCGGTCGTGCGGGCGATGCTCATCGCCTCACGCGGCGTGTAGTACCTGCCGGCCTCCATCTTGTCGACGGCGGCGCGATATGCCTTGGATTTCGTAGCCATGATTACGCCTCCACCGTGATCCCCATCGACCGGGCGGTGCCCGCGATGATTTTCTCTGCAGCCTCGATGTCGTTCGCGTTCAGATCGTCCATTTTCGTTTCGGCGATCTGGCGAAGCGACTCTTTGGACAGCTTCCCGACCTTCTCCAGGTGCGGCGTGCCGGAGCCCTTCTTGACGCCAGCGGCCTTCTTGATGAGCTCGGCGGCGGGCGGAGTCTTCAGGATGAACGTGAACGAGCGGTCCTCGTACACGGTGATCTCTACCGGGATGACGTTGCCCCGCTGCGACTCGGTCGCCGCGTTGTACGCCTTGCAGAACTCCATGATGTTCACGCCGTGCTGGCCCAGCGCCGGCCCGATGGGCGGTGCAGGGTTCGCGGCGCCGGCCTGGATCTGGAGCTTGATCAGCCCAGCGACCTTCTTCTTCGGTGCCATTGTTTTTCCTTTTCTCTCGAACATCCGAACCGGATGCTCTCCCGCACTTCAGGCCAATCCTGAAAGCGGTGGGTAACCGAGCGAGTCTAGCCGATCTGCGACGCGACCGCGCTCGTGTTGCTGAGCGGACGACGCGCGCCGCAGGAGCGGCGGCGCGCCAATCAGCTCAGAGCTTGGTGACCTGGTCGAAGCTGAGCTCGACCGGGGTTTCACGTTCGAAGAGCGAGACGAGCACGGTGAGCTTGCCGCTCTCTGGCTTGATCTCGCTGATGGATCCGGGCAGGCCCGCGAACGAACCTTCCTTGATCGTGATGGTCTCGCCGACCTCGAAGTCGACTTCCTGCGGAATGGAGCGAGCCGTCGACTTGCCACCCTTCACGCCGGCCTTCGCAGGCGCCTCAACAATCTGCACGAGGCTCTTCAGCATCGAGAACGCTTCCTCGAACCGCAGCGGCGTCGGATTGTGCGAGTTCCCCACGAAACCGGTCACACCCGGCGTGTGGCGCACGACCGACCAGCTGTCCTCGTTGAGGTCCATGCGCACGAGAACGTAGCCCGGAATGCGCACACGGTTCACGAGCTTGCGCTGGCCGTTCTTGATTTCGACGACGTCCTCCATGGGCACCTGCACTTCGAACACGAAGTCCTCCATGGCCATGCTCACGCGGCGGTTCTCGATGTTCGACTTCACGCGCTTCTCGAATCCGGCGTACGAGTGGATGACGTACCACTTGCCCGGCTTCGCCTTCAGTTCGGCGCGGAACTCGGCGTACGGGTCGACTTCCTCCTCAGCGACTTCGGCGTCGTTGCCGCCGGCATCCGCCGAGTCCGCCGCATCCGCGGAGTCGGAAGCAGTGTCGGAGGACGCCTGAACCGCGTCCAGCGCGGCCGCCAGTCCCGCCTCGATGTCACCATCGGCGATGGTGTCGCCGCCCTCGAGGTGCATGGCGCCCTCCTCTGCGGGGGTGTCCGAGGCGATCTCCTCGGCCAGAACGTCGCCCTCCTGGGCTTCATCCTCCTCAGAGGACTGCTCTGCCGCGGTCGCGAGGTCGACATCCTCGAGCTCTTCGAACTCTCTGTCAGGCACTGATTCTCATTCCGTTTCTTGGGGCCGGCCCTCTGGGGCAGGCCGTAGGTATCTGATCGCGCAGTCGCGCGAAGCTTCTTACTTGGTCGGGCCGTTTCCGAAGATGTAACCGACTCCGGTGCCGAACAGCAGGTCAAGCAGCGAAACGATCGCCATCATGAACACCACGAACACCAGCACGACGCCGGTGTAGCTGATGAGCTCCCTGCGGGTCGGGGTGATGACCTTCCTGAGCTCGTTCATCACCTGGCGCAGGAACAGCTGGATCCTGCCAATCGGACCGCGCTTCAGGGCGCGATCCATCTTGGCATTGGCGACGATGTCCTCACTGGGCTCGTCGACTACTCTTCTCGCCACGTTGGCAACCTTCCGGATGGTGTGCAGCCGGCCACGGTGACCGGACATGCTCGCGCTGGCACGGGTTTTCGCCCGTGTCCAACTGCAGGGCGGACAGGACTCGAACCTGCAACCTGCGGTTTTGGAGACCGCTGCTCTACCAATTGAGCCACCGCCCTAAGCAGCGCCAAACGCCATGATTTCGTGACTGCGGCCCAGGGGTTCTGCCAAAAAATGGCGCACGAAAGTATGGCAGATTTCAACTACCTCGACCCAGTGTAAGCGACACGGCAACCCCCGCGCAAAGCCCCGAAAGGCTCACAAAATTTTTTCCCGTTTCCGCGTCATGATCCGGGAGTAGACGAGTCTGTTCAGGTAAGAGGGCAGAGAAACGAATGTACCCACGGTCCCTAACCGTATTCGCCGATCCGCTCCTTCAACTCAATAGGACACCGGGAAGCTGTATACAGGCGGCTTCCTTCGTTCCAATAACCCGAGTTGTCGCGATCAGTCGCCTGACAGGTTTCCTGGATCCGCCATGGATCAAGGAAGGTACCAGCCGTGTTCACTACACGAATTCGACGGACTGGAAACTCAGTCGGGAAATCCATCATCACCAGGTCGACCGCCGTTCTCGGCACCATCGGCATCATCGGCGCTCTCGCCGTGGCGGCACCCGCCGCAGCGAGCGCCACAACCACCCACGCGACGTGGGCCCAGGGCAAGTTCCTCTCCGGCTCGCTCGCCGGCATCAGCCTCGACACCATCGCCGGCCTCGCACCGGCCACGGCCAGGAACAGCGGAACGCAGGGCACGCAGGAGGTCGTGGACCCGCTCGGGGTCAGCCTGCTGGGAACCCAGCCCGTGGACGTCGGCGCCATCCGGGTCAGCCCGGATGCGGTGATCGACACCCAGACGCAGGGCGGGGCGCTCTCCCAGTACGCTCGCGCCGAGAAGACCGGCCTGGCCATCGGCGCCAGCGGTTCCGTCGGCGAGGGCGGGGCCATCGGACCGAATGAGTCCAACCCGTCCAACGCCCTGACGCTCACGCTCGACCAGCTGATCGGCAGTTCCTACAGCTCCGTGGTCGCGGACCTGAAGCTCGCGGTCCGCGCCATCGCCGCGAATGCGCGGGGCACGCTCCAGTCGGTCGATGGCGACTACTACATCGACGGGCTCACGCTCACCTTCACGAGCCCCGCACTCGCCGGAATCTCGGCAACCATCACGAAGGCTGTCGGGGATGCGGACGCGAAGCTCGACGCTCTCACCGGACGGAACGGCGAACTCGCGGCAGCACTCAACGCCGCGCTGGTCGCCGCGAATCCCGCACTGAGCATCGCGGGAAATGCCACGGTGTCGGTCACGCTCAGCCGCAATCTGCAGGCTGCCGTTGCCGAACTGCTCGCGGCCACATGGGGCGGGTCCGGAGTGAGTTTCAACATCACGACCGGACGGGTGAGCATCGACCTCAACAAGCTCATCGGCGACAACCTCAACAACCTGCCGGTGAACTCGGAGGTTCTCACGAGCGCGAATGTCGCCAGAATCGTGTCGACGATTGCGGGCAACGTCACGGAGCTCAGCGATCAGGTGCTCGCCCGCGTCAACGCCGCACTCGGAAACGCGAAGCTGGACGTGGATGTGGACCTGAACGTGCTCACCGACCAGGCGCCCATCCTCGGCCAGACCTGCCAGTACCAGGACAGCCGGGGGAACATCCTGAGCGACGTGCTCGGCAAACTGCTCGGCACCCTCATCTGCACGCCGACCAGCACGGCACTGCCCGCGCTGAAGACGTCCGCGGCGGTTGACGTGCACGGCACGGTATCGCAGATCCTGAACGGTACGGCACCGGCGACGGCCAGCGCGCAGGTGCTCGGTGTTCCGCTCGCGCTGAGCACCGAACGGATCCTGGCGCCGCTCGGCCAGGTCGTGAAGCACCGCATCTACGATGCCGGCGGCATCGTTACGGGGCTTCGCGGCCTCCTCGACGGCCCGTTGCTCGCCCAGGCGAACTCGTGCCTGCTCGGATCGACCGGCATCCAGGCGTTGCTGTCGAACATCCTCTCCATCAGGGTCAACCTGCAGGAGACGAGACTGAGCGGCGGCGGACTGTCGGTGGCCACCAACACGGTGTTCACGGAGACGGCGATGCGGGTGGCGGTGGCGAAATCCACTCGCTCCGGCGGGCTCACCACGCTGAGCCTCGCCTCCGCCTCGGTCGCCCCCACAGTGGTCAGCAGCGTTCCCGGCGAGCCGGGAACCACCGGCGGGCCCGGCACGCCCGGCGGACCCGGAACCACCGGCGACCCGGGAGACCCGGGCACCGTGCCGGCCGGTGAAGTGGGTGCGGAAAGCGTGACCGCCGGCTCGCTCGCCTACACGGGCGTCGCCATCGGCTCGGCGATCGCCGCACTGCTTGGATTCCTGATCACCGGCGCATGGCTCGCACGAAAGGGCTATCGGCGAAACCACCCAACGCTCGTGCCCTAGGCCGAGAGGTCGCCGGTGACGGCGCGACCGGGGTTTCCCGACCCCGGTCGCGTTCGTGCTTTACGCTGGAACCTGTGACCAGTGAACACGCACGAATCTCACACCGCATTGCCGCCATCGCCGAGTCGGCGACGCTCAAAGTCGATGCGAAAGCGAAAGCGCTGAAAGCTGAAGGCCGGCCCATCATTTCCTACGCGGCGGGTGAGCCGGACTTCGTGACGCCGTCGAACGTCGTGGATGCCGCATCCGCTGCCGTCCTCGACCCGCGCAACTACCGCTACACCCCCGCGGCCGGGCTGCCCGAGCTGCGCGAGGCGATCGCGGAGAAAACCCGCAGGGACAGCGGCCTCGCGGTCGACGCATCCCGGGTCATCGTCACGAACGGTGGAAAGCAGGCCGTGTACCAGTCGATCGCGACCGTCGTCGACGACGGGGACGAGGTCATCCTGCCGTCGCCGTACTGGACCACCTACCCGGAGGTCATCAAGCTCGCCGGAGGGGTGCCCGTCGAAGTGTTCGCCGGTGCCGACCAGGGCTACAAGGTGACGGTCGAGCAGCTGGAGGCGGCGCGCACCCCCAGAACGAAGCTGCTCATTTTCGTGTCGCCGTCCAACCCGACGGGTGCGGTGTACTCGCCGCAGGAGACCACCGCCATCGGCACCTGGGCGCTCGAGCACGGCATTTGGGTGATGACCGACGAGATCTACCAGAACCTCGTGTACGACGGCGTGAAGGCCGTCTCCATCGTGGAGGCCGTGCCGGAGCTTGCCGAGCAGACTCTGCTCGTGAACGGTGTCGCCAAGAGCTACGCGATGACCGGATGGCGGCTCGGCTGGATGGTCGGGCCCGCGGATGCCATCAAGGGCGCCGCGAACATGCAGTCGCACCTCACCTCCAACGTGTCCAACATTTCGCAGCGGGCGGCGCTCGCGGCGCTCACCGGCCCGCAGGAAACCGTCGAGCTCATGCGGCAGTCGTTCGAGCGCCGCCGGAACGTCATCATCGAGGAGCTGAACAAGATCGAGGGCGTCCACGCGCCCATGCCGCACGGCGCGTTCTACGCGTATGCGGATGTGACGGCGCTGCTCGGGCGCAACTGGGGCGGGGTGAAGGCGACGACGTCGCTCGAGCTCGCGGATCTCATCCTGGAGCAGGCGGAGGTCGCGGTGGTGCCGGGCGAAGCGTTCGGACCGAGCGGATACCTGCGGCTCTCCTACGCGCTCGGCGACGAGCCGCTGCTCGAGGGCATCCAGCGCCTGCAGCGCCTGTTCAGCTAGCCAGCCGCCCGCTGAGCATCCCTGAGGGGTCCCAAAGTGCCCTTCCGCACGCCTTTAGAGGGCACTTTGGGACCCCTCAGCGGTGTTGTGGGTAATTAGGGAGGGTGAGCCCCTGCGTGTGAAAGCCTTTCGGCCATGCCTCGGATTCCCGTCCCGATAAGCGTGCTTTCCGCATCCTTCACGACACGCCAAGGGCGCGCGGCCGGCCTTGGTAAGCACCGAATGCGTGGCACAGATCTCGACAAGCCGTTTCATGGCATCCGCACCATCGGTCCTGCGACCACGATTGACGAACTCGCGCGGGCATTCCAGCAGGGTGCAACAGAATGTGCGTTCTTCTGCGGCATCACTGCCGCGATGATCCTTCGAGTTCCACTGCCGCAGCGCCACGAGCAATCACGGCTTTTGCATGTCGCCGTCCCGGCGCCTCGTCGAGCGCCGAAAGCTCGCGGCACGATCGGCCACAAGTTCCACATCAGAGACGACGAGGTGCGTGAGTGGCACGGGCTGGGGGTTACGACGCCGGAACGCACCTGGTGCGACCTTGCCTCGACCCTGTCGGTTCCCGACCTGGTTGCCGCGGGAGACTATCTGATCCATCATCGGCTCCCGTTCACCACGGCCGAGCGCCTCGAAGAGGCGGTCGCGGGTTACGCTGGTCGCCGCGGCAAGCCCGCATTGCGTGCCGCCCTCCCGCTTCTCAATGACCGATCCGAGTCGCGACGGGAGTCGCTCCTTCGCGTTCTCGTCGTGACCGCGGGCATTCCGGGCGCCGCGGCAAACCAGTGGATCACGACATCCGGCGGCTACCGATATCGAGGCGACCTCGTCATCCGCAGGAAGAAGGTCGTGATCGAGTACCAAAGCCGCTTCCACGACGAGTCGAAGGAGTTCCGCGCGGACATGACGCGGATCTCGCGCCTTGAAGCCGATGGCTGGTTCGTGATGCAGGTCAACAACGATGACCTGAGCAACCCGCGCGACCTGGCGCAGCGCATCCGCACTGTGCTCCGAGGTCGTCTGAGCGTGGCGTGAGTTGCGATTTTCGGCCCTTCGCGCGTGCAGGGAAGGGCACAAACTCGCAACTCAGTGGATGTGCGACGGGTAATGGCGGCGAGGGTCAACCGGTCGGTGGATGCGGAATCCCACCGGATGACCGCTACCGCGCGCACCCCGCGGCGACCACGATGGTGGCATGACAAATTCTGACAGCGTCGTGAGCGTGACCGACCTCCGCAAAAACTATGGTGGCGTGACGGGGCTCGACGGCGTGACCTTCGACATCCGCCGCGGCGAAACGTTCGCCCTGCTCGGGCCGAACGGCGCCGGCAAATCCACCACGATCGAAATCCTGGAAGGGTACCGCGACCGCACGAGCGGCGACGCCAGCGTGCTCGGCATCGACCCGCAGCGGGGAGGCATCGACTGGAAAGCACGGATCGGCATCGTCCTGCAGAGCACGGGTGAGAGCGGAAACGTGACCGTCCAAGAGCAGCTAACCCACTTCGCCGGTTACTACCCGAATCCCCGTGATATCAACGAAGTTATTGACGCCGTGGGCCTGCGAGAGAAGGCAAAGACCCGCATCGGCAAGCTTTCCGGCGGTCAGCGTCGGCGCGTGGATGTCGCCCTCGGCATCATCGGGCGCCCCGAGCTGCTGTTCCTGGACGAGCCCACCACGGGATTCGACCCTGAGGCGCGCCGGCAGTTCTGGACGCTCATCGACGGCCTGAAAGCCGACGGGACGAGCATCCTGCTCACGACCCACTACCTCGACGAGGCGGCCCACCTCGCCGACCGCGCGGCGGTCATCAATGGCGGCCGCATCGTCGACATGGGCACGATCAGCGAGATCGGCGGCGCGGAAGCCCGCGTGCCGGTCGTCCGCTGGAACGACGGCAGCACGAAACGGGAGCAGCGCACGCACGAACCCGCGGCGCTGGTCGCGCACCTTCGCACCGACCTGGGTGGGGAACCGGACGGCCTCGAGGTCATCCGTCCCAGCCTGGAAGACATCTATCTGAACCTCGTCGGCGCGAGCCGCGCCGACGCACTCACCACAGAGGCGGCACTCGCATGACAACCCTGACCACGACCAACGGCACGACCGGCACCGGCCCGGCGCAGCACACCGACACGCTCGGCCGCGCCATCCGACTCGGCATCTCCCGCATCGGCTACGAACTGAAGGTGTATGCCCGCCAGGGCGACTCCGTGTTCTTCACGTTCCTGTTCCCGATCCTCATGCTCTCGATCTTCGCGGTCGCGTTCAGCGGCATGGGCAACCTCGGCGCAGCTCCCGACGGCACGGGCGGCATCTCCTGGGCGGCGTACTACCTGCCCGGAATGATCGCGGCCGGGATGCTCCTGAGCGGCGTGCAGAACCTCGGCGTCGACATTGCCACCGAGAAGGGCGACGGCACGCTCAAGCGCCTCGGCGGATCCCCGCTGCCGGTGATCTCCTACTTCATCGGCAAAATCGGCATGGTGTTTTTGAGCGCCATTGTGCAGGCGGGGCTCATCCTTCTGGTCGCGCGCGTCGGATTCAACGTCGAGCTGCCCACCGATCCGAACAAGTGGCTGCTGTTCGCCTGGGTGTTCCTCCTCGGCGTGATCACAAGCTGCGTGCTCGGGATCGCCCTGTCGGCACTCCCCCGCAGCGGAAAGAGCGCAACGGCGGTCGTCATCCCGATCGTGCTGCTGCTGCAGTTCATCTCGGGCGTGTACCTGCAGTTCACGATGCTGCCGGAGTGGTTGCAGAACTTCGCAAGCGTGTTCCCGCTCAAGTGGATGGCGCAGGGCATGCGCGCGGTGTTCCTCCCGGAATCCTTTGCCACGCTCGAACAGGGCGGCACCTGGAACCTTCCGTGGGTGGCGATCATCATGGGCGTGTGGTTCGTGGTGGGGCTCCTGCTCACCCGGATGACGTTCCGCTGGATCCGCAAAGACACCTGAGCCGCAATCAGGGAGAATCGACTGATGGAGAACCCGAAGTGGTGGCATGTGGCGGTGGGAGTCGTCACCGTCGTGCTCACCGTGATGCTCTTCTTCATCGAGAATCTCAGCCCGGTGCGGATCGCGGGCGCGCTTGCGGCGCTCGCCGTGTTCGCGGTCAGCTGGTACACGATCGGGAGGCTCGCGTGGACGCGCCGCTGGGCCGCCGTCGCATTCCTCGTCATCATGATCGTGAGCGCCGGGGTCGCGGCAAGCTTCTACCCGGCGATGGCGGTCATCCAGTGCATCGCGTTTCCGCTGGTCTGGGTGATCACGCGGGAGTTGCGTGACGCCATCCTCGCGAACATCGCCCTGGCACTGTCGGTGGGCATCGGGCTCGCGATCAGTTTCGGGCTCACCCCGGAGTCGGCGCTGCAGGCGGCATTCACGGCAGCGCTGTCCCTCGGCTTCAGCATCGCCCTCGGATTGTGGATCACCCGCATCTTCGACCTCGCCGCGGAACGGCAGGAACTCATCGACGACCTCCGCGCCGCTCAAGGTCAGCTCGCGGCGATGCACAGGGACGCCGGCGTCACGAGCGAACGGGAACGTCTTTCCCGGGAACTGCACGACACGATCGCGCAAAGCCTCACCGGGCTCGTCATGCTCGTGCAGGGCGCGCGCCGCGACTTGGATGCCGGCGACAGCGAGGCGGCGAAGGCCGCACTCGCCATGATCGAGGAGAACACACGGGAGACGCTCGTGGAGACGCGCTCGCTCGTCGCATCCGGAGCGGCTGTGGAGGTGCCGGGCGGATTCGTCCCCGCGCTTCACCGACTCGCTGAACGCTTCGAGCGCGAGACCGGCGTGACGGTTTCGGTGGCCGCGAGCGACATCCCCGCGCTCGACCGCGGAAGCGAAGTGGTGCTGCTGCGGTGCACGCAGGAGGCACTCGCGAACATCCGGAAGCACGCGAATGCGGACACCGTGACGCTCACGGCAACGGGGAACGGCCGCGACGTGGAGTTGCGTGTCGCCGACGACGGCGTGGGGTTCCGGGATGGCCAGAACAGCGGAGGTTTCGGGCTCGCCGGAATGCGGGAGCGGCTCGCCCTCGTCGACGGCTCCCTCGACGTGGAAACCAGCGACGACGGCACGGTCCTGACCGCGCGGGTGCCCGCCGTGGTGCCGGCATGAGCCGCACGCGCATCCTCGTGGCCGACGACCACCCGGTGGTGCGCGGGGGAATCGTGGCGCTCCTCGGCACGGCGGATGACCTGGACGTCGTGGGTGAAGCCGCCGACGGCCTCGAGGCGGTTCGTCTCGCGCTCGAACTGGAGCCGGATGTCGTCCTCATTGACCTGCGGATGCCCGGCATCGACGGGGACGAAGCGACCGCTCGGATCCTCGCCGAGCGGCCCGGCATCCGAGTGCTCGTGCTCACCACCTACGAGAGCGACGACAGCATCCTCACCGCGATCGAGGCGGGCGCGAGCGGGTACCTGCTGAAGGCGGCCCCGCAGGAAGAGCTGCTCGCCGGCATCCGCTCCGTCGCGCGCGGCGAGGTTGCGCTCGCACCGCGCATCGCCGCGCTTCTCGTGAACCGCGTGCAGCGGCCCGCCGCGCCGAGCCTCAGCCCCCGCGAAACCGAGGTGCTGAAACTTGTGGCGCAGGGCCGCAGCAATCCGGCGATCGCGAGCGAACTGTTCCTCTCCGAAGCGACCGTGAAGACGCACCTGCTGCACGCGTTCGAGAAACTCGAAGTCAATGACCGTACGCGCGCGGTGACGAGGGCAATGGAGTTGGGGCTGCTCTGAGCTGGCTCTTGTTGGGGAGTCCGGTTCTGTAGAAAAAGGGTGTGCCGGCTCCGCCCATGGATGCCCGCCGAACCCCGAGCCGGCACACCCTTTTTCTACAGAACCGCCCGCCATGACACATCCGCGGTGCCGAGCTCAGTGCAGTGGAGGTTGGCGGCTAAAGGGTGAGGCCGACGAACTGGGGCTCGGGCTGCAGCAGGATGCCGAACCGGTTCATGACCTGCAGGTGAATGTAGCGGGCCAGTTCGGCGATGTCGTTCGCGGTGGCGCCGCCGCGGTTCGTGAGCGCAAGCGTGTGCTTGGAGCTCACGGCAGCACGCGATCCGGGCAGGGCGAAGCCGCGGGAGATACCGCTGTGTTCGATGAGCCACGCGGCGCTCAACTTCACGTCGGACTCTGGCGCGTCCGGGTCGAGGATCCAGCGCGGGGCATCCCGCGGCAGGCTGCGCGCGAAATTCTCCGCCACGATCGGGTTCGTGAAGAACGATCCGGCGCTCACCGAGTCGGGGTCGTCGGGGTCCAGCACCATGCCCTTCGACGCGCGCAGCCCGAGAACGGCGCTGCGCACATCCGCAAGCGGCACCCTTTCGCCCACCGGCACGTCGAGCGCCGCCGCGAGCTGGTCGTAGGCGATCGGGGCGCTCAGTTCGCTCTCGCTCAGGTGCAGGTCGAGGGACAGCACGACGCCGCGGCGCCCCCGCTTGAGCGATGAGGTGCGGTAGCCGAGCTCCAGGGCGGATGCGGGAAGCGTGACGCGCTCCCCGCTCGCCTCGTCGAGGAAGTCCACCGACACGAGAACCTCGGAGAGCTCCTGGCCGTACGCGCCGATGTTCTGCATGGGGGCGGCGCCCGCAGAACCGGGGATTCCGGACAGCGCCTCGATGCCGGACAGACGGTGCTCAACCGCGTGGGCGACCACGGCATCCCAGGGTTCGCCGGCCAGCACGCGCAGGATCGTCTGGCCCCCCGCCGCATCCACCTGGTCGATGCCGCGCGAGAGCACCCGGATGACCGTGCCGTCGAATCCGTCGTCGGCAATGAGAAGGTTCGAACCTCCGCCGAGCGCGAACCACGGTTCGCGGCGCGACCAGGTGTCGAGGGTCGCGTCGACCAAATCCACGGTGTTGCCCGGCGAGAGCAGTTCGCGCGCGGCGCCGCCCACGTGCAGCGTCGTGAGCTCGGAGAGTGGCTGCGACGGCTTCTCGGTCATAGGCGGATGCGCAACTGGGCTTTGCCCAGCACGGTTTCGTCCTCGAATGTGACAGTCAGGTCGATTCTGGCGCTGTCGTCGTCGACGGCGCCGACCTTCGCGACCACGTGCACGAGTGCGCCATCCGTCGCGTCCACGAGCACCGGGCGGGTGAAGCGCACCTGGTAGTCGACGACGCGGCCGGGGTCGCCGAGCCAGTCGATGACGGGTTGTGCGGCGATGCCCATGGTGAGCATGCCGTGGGCGAGCACGCCGGGCAGGCCGACGCTTGTGGCGACGTCGTCGCGGTAGTGGATGGGGTTGAAGTCGCCGGAGGCGCCCGCATATCGCACGAGCGAGTCGCGCGTGAGGTGGAAGTCGCGCTCGGCGACGATGTCTCCAACGGTCAGATCCCCGTGAGGGGTCCCATTCGGCCCTTCGTAGGGTGCAGGAAGGGCACTTTCGGACCCCTCACGGCCTGCGGGGCTCATTCGTCACCCCGTACTACGAGGGTGGATGTGGCGGTCACGACGTGTTTGCCTGCCGCGTCGACAATGGCCGACTCGGAGGTGATCATGCTGTGTCCGCCGAGGGATTTGACGCTCGTGACGGTGAGCGTTGCCGTGAGTTCGTCCCCTGCGACGATGGGGCGCGTGTAGCTGAACCGCTGGTCGCCGTGGACAACACGCGTGAAGTCGATGCCGACATCCGGTTCGGCGAGGAGCTGGGCGAGGGTGCGTTCCTGCACGACGATGGGGAAGGTGGGCGGGGCCACAACATCCGTATAGCCTGCGGCGATGGCGGCATCCGGATCATGGTTGATGGGGTTGTCGGAGAACACGGCGCGGGCGAATTCGCGCACTTTCTCGCGGCCGACCAGGTATGGCGCGGCCGGGGGGAATTCACGTCCGGCGATGTCAGGGTTCACAGGCACGGCACCAATCCTATCGACGGGCTGTGGGGGAACAGCGAAGCCCCGGTTACCTTGGGGGTCCGGGGCTTCGCCTGGGGGGATTACGTCAGTGCGCTGCCTACTGGCAGCTGTCGCACTGCAGAAGATCCATTGGGTCGACGGGAACTGAGTAACCGCCAACGCTGTCGGTGTCGTTCTCCATGGTGACCTCCTAAGTCTGTATTTGGAACCGGAAACTGGATAGGAACCATTCCGGCCCCCACGTGGTCTCCTACTATATAACGGGAATCACACCTGTGTCATTCCCCTACATGTTGTGGTTTCGGCGTGTCGCGAACTTTTTT
>CALMSL010000201.1 GCA_937872445.1 uncultured Microbacteriaceae bacterium
GCGGATGCGCTCGGCCATGACCTTCGCTGGGGTACCACGTCGTTCAGTCGCTCGATCCGATCGGAGTCCGTCGAATCCGAAGACCCCGGCGATGCGGCGGACGAGACCGACACGGCTGACGTCGCCGACGCCGATGCCGGACTTCCACTGGACGCAACAGCCCCGTTCTGAGCTGCGAGCGCCATCTCGCGCAGTGCGGCCCGAGCCCGCCTAGACTCAACAGTGGTCGTTGCGTTGGCCGAGCGATTTCGGCCGACTCGGCACCAGTCGGAGGTACGTGGAGATGGGCGCAGGGCGGAACGGGCTGATGCTCGCGATGGTGGTCGCGGTCAGCGCCACTCTCGCCGCCTGCGCGCCGAGCCGCGACGACACCACGCCCATGCCGGTTCCGACTGTCACAGCCTCCGCGTCGCCGAGCGCCAAACCCACCTCGGAGCCGAACCCCAATCCGACCTTGCTTCCGGGCGGCACCGCCCTCGCCAATCATGCCTACTTCGATTTCGTGAACCAGCGACTTCTGGCGGTGAACGCGAATCCGTCGGACGATGCGATTGTCAGGAACCTCGTCGATGCCGGATTCCCGAAAGCCGATCTGGAGATCACTTCGGACAGGACCTACCCGCTGGGCCTCGTCGCCGACTCCGTCGAGGTTGCCGTTCACACGAGTGACGGATGCCTCATTGGCCAGTTCAAGGCCGGTGGCTACCTGAGCATCGTCGGTCCCCCCGTCAATGGCAACCGTTGCCTCATCGGAAAGACCGGGCCGCTTCCCTGACGCCTCGCCCCGGTCATTTTCGGGGCCGTCAGGTTTCGTAGACTAGACGGCATGGCCGAATTCATTTACTCGATGGTGCGCGCCCGCAAGGCGGTCGGCGACAAGCTCATTCTCGACGACGTCACCATGTCGTTCTACCCCGGAGCCAAGATCGGCATGGTCGGCCCGAACGGGGCGGGCAAGTCGACCATTCTAAAAATCATGGCGGGCCTGGATACCCCCAGCAACGGCGAGGCCCGGCTCAGCCCCGGATACTCGGTCGGCATCCTCATGCAGGAGCCGGAACTGGACGAAACCAAAACCGTTCTCCAGAACGTGCAGGAAGGCGTGGGCGAGATCAAGGCGAAGGTTGATCGCTTCAACGAGATTTCGGCTGCGATGGCAGAGCCCGATGCCGACTTCGACACGCTTCTTGCGGAGATGGGGGTGCTCCAGGAGGCGATCGATGCTGCGGACGCGTGGGACCTCGACTCCCAGCTGGAACAGGCCATGGATGCGCTGCGCACGCCGCCTGGCGACGAGAAGGTAGCCCATCTCTCCGGAGGGGAGAAGCGCCGCGTCGCGCTCACCAAGCTGCTGCTGCAGAAGCCGGACCTGCTGCTCCTCGATGAGCCCACCAACCACCTCGACGCCGAGAGCGTGCAGTGGCTCGAACAGCATCTCGCGAAATATCCGGGCGCCGTCATCGCCGTCACCCACGACAGGTATTTCCTCGACCACGTGGCCGAGTGGATCGCCGAAGTCGACCGCGGCCACCTGTATCCCTACGAGGGCAACTACTCCACGTACCTGGAGAAGAAGCAGGAGCGCTTGCAAGTGCAGGGCAAGAAGGATGCCAAACTCGCGAAGCGTCTTTCCAGCGAACTCGAGTGGGTGCGCAGCAACGCGAAGGGCCGCCAGACGAAGTCGAAGGCGAGGCTCGCCCGCTACGAGGAAATGGTGACCGAAGCGGAGAAGACGAGGAAGCTCGATTTCGAGGAGATCGTGATCCCGGTCGGCCCGCGCCTCGGCTCCCAGGTGCTCGATGCGAAGAAGATCGTTAAAGGCTTCGACGGCCGCATCCTCATCGACGGCCTCAGCTTCACGCTTCCCCGCAACGGCATCGTTGGAATCATCGGACCGAACGGCGTCGGAAAGACCACGCTGTTCAAGACCATCGTCGGCCTCGAACCGCTCGACGGCGGCGAGTTGAAGATCGGCGACACTGTGCAGCTGTCCTACGTGGACCAGAGCCGCGGCGGAATCGACCCGAACAAAACCCTGTGGGAGGTTGTCTCGGACGGCCACGACTACATCACTGTCGGAAAGGTTGAGATTCCTTCTCGCGCCTACGTCAGCCAGTTCGGGTTCAAGGGTCCGGACCAGCAGAAGAAGGCCGGCGTGCTCTCGGGCGGCGAGCGCAACCGCCTGAACCTCGCGCTCACGTTGAAGCAGGGCGGTAACCTGCTTCTTCTCGACGAGCCGACGAACGACCTGGACGTGGAGACCCTCGGCAGCCTCGAAAATGCGCTGCTCGAATTTCCCGGTTGTGCGGTGGTCATCACCCACGATCGTTGGTTCCTCGACCGCACCGCCACGCACATCCTCGCCTGGGAGGGCACGGAGGAGAACCCGGCATATTGGCACTGGTTCGAGGGGAACTTCGACGCCTATGAGCAAAACAAGATTGAACGCCTCGGCCCGGATGCCGCGAAGCCGCACCGCAGCACCTACCGCAAGCTGACGCGCGACTGATGCGCGTCCACATTCCGATCCCGCTGCGGTGGGGCGACCTCGACGCGTACAACCACGTCAACAACGTGCAGTTGATGCGCATTCTCGAGGAAGCGCGCGTTCGAGCATTGTGGGCACCGGAGGTGGGCGAGGCAGCGCCGACCGCCGTGCTTGTGGCGACCGCCGGGTCAGATACGATCACGATGATCGCCGGACACCTGGTCGAATACGTCGCGCCGATCGAATACCATCGGGAACCGCTTGACGTCCAAATGTGGATCAGCGCGGTCGGCGGTGCGAGCGCAGACATCGCCTACGAGGTGTTTTCGCAGGGAAAACTTGTCGTGCGGGCGGAGAGCACGATGGTGTTCATCGATGCGAAAAAGCAGCGGCCTCGTCGAATCACGGAGAGCGAGCGGGCGGCGTGGGAGCCTTACTTCGGCCCGCCAATCGCGTTCAAACGGGATGCGAAAGCGGCCAGGCGAAGTTAGTGCCCGGCTTCTCCTGTCCCGTCAGCCGAACGAGCCGGTCCACACTGCCGCCGATCCGGATTCCCCAACCAGCACGACCGTCACAACACTCCCGACGGCCGTCACGAGAGCCGCGGAATCGATAACGATCGCCGCAGTCAGGCGCAACCGCGGCGGGACAGGGGGCGCGAGCGAATACCACAGCCACTGTGCGCCGGCCACGCCGAAAACCGCGATCACCCACCCAAGAAGACTCGGTGCCATGGTCGTGTGCGATTCGATCAGCGGCGTAGGGGCGACCCGCGCCTTCAACCACTCGCCCGCAGCAACAGCGAAGGGGACGGCGACGAGCGCGACCAGGGCGACGAGAGGAGTCACGAAGCCTAGCCGCCGACGCGCGGTCGGCCAGAATGCCGAGAGCAGCAGACACAGGGCGGCGAGGGGAACGACGATCACGACGAGGTGGACGAGCAAAACGTGCAATGGGATCCCGTTGAACTGGTAGTCGATCATGCGACGACGATGTCCGGCCCGCTAATGGTCACGGCGATCGGATTTAGCGGGCGGCGGGCGGGCCCGCCAAGAACAGCTCCCGTGGCCGCGGCAAATCGCGAGCCATGGCACGGGCAGTCGAACTCACCGTCGCCCGGGGCAACCTTGCATCCCTGGTGCGTGCACACAGCACTGAAGGCGACCACGGTGTCGCTCGCCGTGCGGGACAGCAAAATGTCGTGGCCGTCTTTGGTGACAGCGCGTGCTGCGCCAACCGGGACGTCCGTTAGCGCCGCCACTACTGTGCCTGAGGCGAGAGGCGAAGATCCGGGTGCGCCGGACCCGGGATTCCCCCCTGCGGAGGAGGGTGATTCGCCTTGCGAATTACCCCGAGGTTGGGTTGGCGCACAGGCTGCCAACGCCACTGCCCCTGTCGCAAGGACAGAGGCACCCCCGGTCGCTACGAATGTTCGGCGCGTGAGCTGGGCCATCGTGTCTCCGTTCGGTATTCGTCACCAATGACACGAGACGAGATGCCACTCGGTTCAAAATGGTTGAACCAAACCTGCTGTGAGTACGTTTATAGGGGTGTGAGGAGGTCGCCAATGCACGACGAATCGCCTTATCGCGCGCCATCCGAGGAGGATCGCGCCGCCCACGCCGAACTGCTGCGCGTCGTGCATGACGAGCATGCCCCCGCCCTGTGGCGATACACAGTGTGGCTGTGCGGCGACCGGCAACTTGCCGAGGACATTGTGCAGGAGACTCTGCTGCGTGCCTGGCGGCGGCCGAACGTGCTCGACCAGAGCGAGAGCTCCGCACGCGCATGGCTTTTCACCGTCGCACGCAATCTCGTCACCGACCACCATCGAAGTGCGAAATCGCGCAACGAGATCGGTACAGATTCTCCACCTGAGCGTTGGACGGACGACGGGGTCGATGCGATGCTCGACACCTGGCTCGTGGCCGACGCTATTGCCAGCCTCTCGGCCGATCACCAAGTCGTCGTGGTGCAGGCGTATTATCACGGGCAGTCGGTCGCACAACTTGCCGCCGCACTGGATATTCCCGAAGGAACGGTGAAATCCCGTTTGCACTATGCATTGCGAGCCTTGCGGCTCGCGCTTCAGGAACGGGGCGTGACCGGATGACTGACACTTACCGCGACTGGGACGCCGCATACATGCTCGGATCCCTGTCCTCAACCGAACGCCGCGAGTACGAGGCGCACTTGCGAACATGCCCGGACTGCTCCGCATCCGTCGCCGACCTTGCCGTATTGCCGGGCCTGCTGTCTCGCGTTTCGGCGAGTGACATAGAGCAGAATATCGAGCACGTTGAGGTGCCCCCGACCATTTTGCCGCGGCTTGTTGCTGCGACACGTCGACGTCACGTGAGGACTCTCACGATCGGGCTCACCGCCGTCGCTGCCGCCGCTGCAATTGCCGCGGCTCTCGCCATACCGCAGCTTCTTCCGCCGGACTCCGACCGGCAGACCGTCGAGGTTGCGCTCAGCCAGGCCGTGCCGAGCCCGCTTTCCGCCGACATCCGACTGGTCGAGCACCAGTGGGGGACCAGCATCGACATGACGTGCCGATATGCGACGGGGGCGAACAGCTACGACGGCGAGGCCACCTATGGAATGTACGTGACAGATCTCGCGGGGCACACGACCCAACTCTCGACGTGGACGGCGGGCCCGGGAAGCACGGTCGAGCCCACCGGTACAACGAGCCTTTCCCTCTCCGACATCCGCTCCATTGACGTTCGTGCCATCGACAGCGGCACGATCCTGCTGACGGGCACCCCCTAGGAGTCGGGGTTTGGGATGCGAAGCATGCCCTCCTGAGCGACCGTGGCCAGCAGCAATCCGTCGCGGCTGAAGATGCGCCCCGTGGCGAGCCCTCGTCCGCCGAGCGCGTTCGGGGACTCCTGCACGTAGAGGAGCCACTCGTCCACGCGGCCGAATCGGTGCCACCACATCGCGTGGTCGAGACTCGCGACCTTCATCCCGGGCGTGGCCCAGGTCGCCCCGTGCCGCCTCAGGATCGGTTCGAGCAGCGAGTAGTCGCTCGCATAGGCCAGGGCCGCGCGATGCAGGATTTCGTCATCCGGCAGTCGCTCGAACGACTTCATCCAGATTGCCTGGTGCGCCACCCGTTCCTTTGCGCGCTCAAAGTAGACCGGTTCCTCAACATGCCGCATGTCGAATGCGCGCCCCGTCGCCCAGTATTGCGCAATGGGATGATCGATTCCCTTCAGCAGGTCGCTGTCGCTGACCAAAGATTCCGGATCGGGAATCCCTTCCGGCATCGCGATCTGGTGGTCGAGTCCCGGATCCACGTCCTGGAACGAGGCGATCATCGACAGGATGGGAACGCCCTTTTGGTAGGCCTGCGTGCGCCGAGTTGAAAACGACCGACCATCGTGGATGCGATCAACCGCGAACGTGATGGGCTGCTCGACATCGCCCGGGCGAAGAAAGTAGCCGTGCAGGGAATGAATATTCCGATCAGGGGCCACGGTGCGCGAGGAGGCGATCACCGACTGGGCGAGCACCTGGCCGCCGAAAACGCGGCCCATGGGCATCCACTGGCTGACTCCGGTGAAAATGTCCTCGTCGGTGCGGGCCCCGGTCGCCGTGAGGTCGAGTGCGCTCAGCAGGCCTGCGACAGGCTCGTCCATTGATTCACTCCGGGCGTTGTGGGATCGGCTTACGCAAGCGGCGTACTTGTAGGTAGTTTAGAGGCAGATGAGCAGCACATTCCCCCTGGTCGATTCCCTCGCCCTCAGCGACCTGCAGACATTCCTCGGCCGCGCCGGAAGGGTAGAGGACGGTTCCGTGCGCCTCATCGCGGGGTCGGGAGTGCTCGCCGCGTACGCGGCAGTTTTCTACCCGGTGGGATTGCATGACGAAACACCGACCGTGCTGGGCCTTCGCACCTTCGCGCTCGCTGATCAGGAAAATTTCGATGTCGTTGTGCCGGTGCGGTCGCTGCTGGAGCGGCTCGCACGCCTAAGGGTGGAGGTGGAAGACCCCGCCGCGCCGGTCACGGTGAGTTTGCCCATCGAGGTGAACACCGTCGTGTGGACGGCAATTTCGCCGCCCCGCGGAGGCTGGCATGCGCTGGATCCGATTTCCTCGGAACAACTCGTTGCGATCGCGGATGCCGGCATCGCCGAAGTAAAGGATGCCGTGCCGGCCGGCACCGGGGAGCAGCTGGTGCACCGGGCACGTGCCGAGGTATGGAGCAGGCCCATCGACGGCTTCGAACACATTCCGGCCGGGGCCGCTTTCGCAGCCCACACGCTCGGTTTCCTCGTCCCTCCGGAGCCGGCGCGCGTGTTCGAGACCGGTCCGTGGACTCGGTTGAGCACCGAACGTGGCCATGTTCTGGTTCGCCGGAAGGCGTGGACGCTTCAGGTCTGAGTAACCGAGGCCGTCATCGTCGGCTCACGGCGAAGACCGTCGGCGGTCAGCTCGAAACGATGCCGGGGATAAGGAGGATCTGCTTCACCACTTCTGAAACGATCATCACCGAGAGAATGGTCGCGAATACGACTGACAGAATCACGAGGACGATCGACACCCACATGGGTGAAATGCCGCGTCCCGTGCGGCGGCGCACGACCACCGAACGGCCAATCGCGTAGACCGGCGTGATGAAATTCCAGGCCCAGTGGAAGGGGCGAGGGACGCCGCGACGGGTGAGCTCGCGCCAGTCCAGATACGCGAACCACACGCCGAGCCCGTACGCCGCGAATCCGCCGACGAGAGACAGCAGGTAGGCAGGGTTGGTGTACATCCGAAGCATCATCTCGGTCTCGCTGCCGGAGGTGAAGTCAAACATCCTTGACCAGTCAACGCCCAACAGGAGGAGAGACGGAAGGAACGGCAGGAAGACGATGATCCAGATCCATACCGTATTCCAGGGCGTGCCGTCGGGGGCCTTCAGCTCCATGGCGTTCACCGTGTAGCTTTCCGGAACTGGTGGCGCCTGAAGGGGCGTCCGGTCCTCGGTCCAGCGCGTGCCATCCCACCACCGCGACTGTGTCTCGTCGTCGGGATCCGGATACCAGCCTGCCGGCGTTGTCGTCATGGGTTCCAGCCTAGGTCGCGCGCAATGGCGCGACCAGCCTGGCGGCCGCTGAACAGGCAACCGCCGAGGAAGGTGCCTTCGAGACTGCGGTAGCCGTGCACGCCGCCGCCGCCGAACCCGCTCGCCTCGCCCACGGCGTAGAGGCCGGGGATCGGCTGGCCGTCGGTGCCGATCGCCTGCGAGTCGAGGTTCGTTTCGATCCCGCCGAGGCTCTTGCGGGTGAGAATGTGCAGCTTCACCGCAATGAGTGGACCGGCCTTCGAGTCGAGGATGCGGTGCGGTTTCGCCACCCGGATGAGCTTGTCGCCGAGGTAGTTGCGCGCCTGCCGGATCGCGTTGACCTGCGAATCCTTCGCGAACGTGTTCGTGAACTCGCGGTCGCGCGCTTCGACTTCCGTGCGCACGCGCTCTTCGTCGAGCTCGACATCGGGTGCGAGTTTTCTCATTCCCGCGATGATCTCGTCGAGGGTGTCGGCGACAATGAAGTCGTCGCCCTTTTCCTTGAACGCTTCGACCGGCCCGGTGGCGCCCTTGCCGAGGCGCTGCTTCAGCAGTTCGCGGATGCTTTTGCCGGTCAGGTCGGGGTTTTGCTCGCTGCCGCTGAGCGCGAACTCCTTTTCGATGATTTTTTGGGTGAGGATGAACCAGCTGTAGTCGTGGCCGGTCGACAGGATGTGTTCGAGCGTGCCGAGCGAGTCGAAGCCGGGGAAGAGAGGGACCGGCAGGCGCTTGCCTGTCGCATCCAGCCACACGCTCGACGGGCCGGGCAGAATCCGGATGCCGTGCTTCGCCCACACGGGCGCGAAGTTCTTGATGCCCTCGACATAGTGCCACATGCGGTCGCCGTTGATGAGGTTCGCGCCGGCCTTCTCGCTGATCGCGAGCATGCGACCGTCAACGTGCGCGGGCACTCCGGACAGCATCTCCTTGGGCGGCTCGCCGAAGCGGTGCGGCCACTGTTCTCGCACGAGGTCGTGGTTTCCGCCGATGCCGCCGCTCGCGACGATGACGGCGCTGGCGCGGGATTCGAACTCGCCCGCCTTGTCGCGGTTGCTGGCCTCGCCGCGCCCCGCGTCATCCGGTTTGAGGATGGTGCCGCGAGCGCCCACGACGGATCCGCCTTCGACGACGAGTTCGTCGACCCGGTGGCGGAACCTCAACGTCACGAGCCCCGCGTCGACTCCCGCACGCACACGCTTGATGAACGGTTCGAGGATGCCGGGGCCGGTACCCCAGACGATGTGAAAGCGGGGGACTGAGTTGCCGTGGCCGGTGGCGGTGTATCCGCCGCGCTCAGCCCAGCCGACGACGGGGAAGAATTTCACGCCCATGCCGAGCAGCCAGTCGCGCTTCTCGTTCGCAGCGAAGTCAAGGTAGGCCTCGGCCCACTTGCGCGGCCAGAGGTCTTCGTCGCGGTCAAAGCCAGCTGTGCCGGCCCAGTCCTGCCGGGCGAGTTCGATCGAGTCCTTGATGCCCATCCGGCGCTGCTCGGGGGAGTCGATGAGGAACAGGCCGCCGAAGGACCACCACGCCTGCCCGCCGAAGCTCGCCTCCGGTTCCTGCTCTAAAATCGTGACTCCCTTGCCCGCGTCCACAAGTTCGGCGGCGGCGACAAGCCCCGCAAGTCCTGCGCCAATCACGATCGCGTCGCTTGTGTTGCTCGACATCCGCGCTCCAAACTTTCATCATTCAGGAGGATGTGGTGCTGGTGGGAAAAGTGATTACTGGCCGGGCAAACCGGAAGCAACACCCACAACTTTAGCCACGCGGACTCCTGAATGATGAAAGTTTAGGGGCG
>CALMSL010000202.1 GCA_937872445.1 uncultured Microbacteriaceae bacterium
ATGGAGCGGATGTCACAGCAGCGGCCGCGTATTTCGACCGCTGCCGCGCGCACCGATGCCGTACTTGATGAGCTCGCGCGCCGAGTCCGGCGAAGCGGATCCGTGCGCGATGACGCTTCAGCAGATTGACCATCGTGCCATTAGCCTCCTCAACCGGTGCCCATGAGCTCGCCTGTGGGAAGCTAGAGCGGAAGCAAATTGGCGGCTGGTAGGCGATTACGAAGGAACATGCGCCGCGAGCCACTCCGTCACCGCACTTTGCCACCGCGCGCGGTCCGAGTTCCACGAGAGCGTATGTCCGGCCTCGAAGACTTCCAGCGAAACAAGGCCAGGCCGAGCATCTCGGAGTGCTTGTGAGAGCCTTATCGGTACGGAGTCGTCTTGGGTGCCGTGAAGGATGAGCGTGGGCGCGGTGAGTGCCTCGGCACGAACCGTCCAGTCGAAGGATCGGATCGGGATGCGCTCGGGCAGGCCGACCATCCGGGCCAGCGGGCGGAGCGTCAGCCACGGGATCGCGAGGCTGCCCGCGGCTGCGGGGAGTCCGCTGCGGGTGCAGTTCGCCTTGATGACCTCGGTCCAGTCGAGCACGGGGGAGTCGAGCACGAGACCGGCGATGCTGCGTCGATATGACGGGTGCTGAGCGAGCTGGAGCGCGATGGCCGCGCCCATCGACCATCCGAACAGCACGACCTGTCGCGCTCCGTGCCGCATTGCGTACTCAATGGCGGCCGCGGCGTCGTCGGCCTCGGTGAAGCCGAGTGTTGAGCGACCGTTGCCGACTCCCGGGCCTTCGCCGTCGGCTCGGTAGCTGATGACGAGCGAGGTGTAGCCGCGCTCGGTCGCGGCGAGCACGCCGCGAAGCGTTCCGGCTCGGACGCTGCCGAGGCCATGTAGGTGGATCGCCCATGTCGACCTGGCACCGTCGCCGTCGATGCGCCAGGCTGGGGCAGGCCCCGCGGGGGTGTCGATGGTGATGTCGTGTGCATGAAGGCTGGCGTCGTGCGGGGTTGCGTAGTAGATGCCGCTCCAGGAGACGTGATCGCCAGCCCTGAGAGTGAGCCCCGATGCCGTGCTCGTCACCCGTCGTGCGATCAGAGTCGGTCCACGGTCGAGCACGTCTTCGGAGAGTTGCGCCCAGCCTCCGTTCTCGAACCAGAGGTTGTAAGCGCCTCCGGCTGCGGTCTGGCGAGTTCGGTCGAGCACAATGAGACAGGCGTCGCCGTCGTATTCCACATCGCGGACGACCAGATCGTATCTTCGCGTGCTGGGGGCTGTCAGCCGCCGCGCGATCGCCCATCCGACACCCAACGCGCCTGCCGCAACGAGTCCGGCACCTAGCGCGACCCGTCGCATCACGAACTGCCCCCCTGGTCGACCCGGCTTCCTGGCGAAGCGGTGGTCCGTGTCGCTCTCGTGTCGAGTCCGAGGAGGTGGCTCTCGGCGCGATTCAGTAGGGCGCGCTCGGCTGCGCTGATGTCGAAGGTGACGCGCGGGTCGATCATCGCGTCGCGGATCTCAACGATCTCTCGGTGTAGACGGCTCTCCAAGTCATCCGCCCTCGCAGCGAGCGGGTCTGCTTGGCTCAGCCCAGGCCGCACGAGGGACGCCCGCTTCCAGAGAGGCTCCAACTGTGTCGTGAGGCCGACGGTGCGCTTGCGGCGCATGTCGTGCTGTGCGCGGCGGACGGCAGGCTGCGCGGCGAAGCCCGCGCATAGGAAAAGGAACGCGAGTAGAGAGAGCGGTTCGTAGGCGGGTTGGACGGCGCGCATGAGATCGAGATGTCCTGTGACGTGTGCGACGTCCATGATGAGCACGGCCAGGCACAGTGCGCCGCCGAACGCCGATCCCAGGCTCAGCAGAGCCGCGGGGAGACGCTGGATGCCGGAGCTGCGAAGATATTGCCGCGCGGCGAGGATCATCATCGTCGTGATGACAAGGAAGAAGTAGCTGAAGTTGATGATCGAGTAGGCCGCTGCTGCGGGTTGCGCGCCGAGGTCGATCATGAACCGAGTCGTGGTTGTGCCTCGGTCGATGAACACGAACGTCGTGGTGATCGCAAGAAGCGAGGTGAGGAGCACGGGGATGCCCACGGCGACCCGCACGAGCCTGGGGCGGTACTCGTCGGCCTTCATGACGCCTCGACCGAGAAAGAAGATCCCGGTCATCAGCAGCCCATCCGAAACGAGGGTCGTGACATTCGTCCCGCCAAGAAGCGGATCGGTGGCGAGGTAGATGGCGTCGACGTTCAGGGTCATCGCGACGGCAATCGTGAAGGAAGCGTAGGTGATGCTTCGATCCGCCCGTTTGCGGCGGAAGATGAGCAGGCTCGCCACGAGCGCCCACATGAGCGTCGCGACGAGCGCCTGGATCACCCGAAAATCTCCGAATAGCGGGACTCGGCGAATACCGATCCTCGGATGCCCGCGGCCAGCCGATCTGCGAGCGACTCGGCGGCGATCTCCGTCTCACTGTCAATGTCCTGTCGCTTGAGCAGGCGCCCGCGCGTGTGAGGAGGGATGTTGGGCAGCAAGACGTCCCCGGCTGTGCAATCGTCGCCCTCCGTGTGACCGAGGATCATGTGGGCCAACTCGTGAAGGACGAACTGCTGGCGGTGCAGTGCAGAGTCGCTGCGTGCGTGGAGCACGAAGTCCTCGGTGTCGGTGACCAGCCAGAGCGCACAGATGCCGTCGCGGGTGTCGAGGTCGGCGAGTTCGACGACGCGGAGCCTACGATGGCGCCGTTCCTGTATGGCCTGGAGAAGGTGCGCAAGCGTGAATCTGTTGCCGAGCCGCAGATCGGAGACGGCGGCCGTTACGGTCTCTTCGGTGTTCACGTTTACCCCCTCTCGGCCGAGCAACTACTGGCCTCGGCTCCGTGGTGCGCGACACCCGTCAGTGCTCGGGTGTTCGCATCATTTCCTCGTCCAGGAACTTGCTGATGGCTTGGAGCGCCTTCGGCGAGATATCGCCGAGTGTGCGTGCAGCGTAGGACTTCACCTTCGCTGCACGCATCGAACGCACGAGGTCGAGCTGGGCGGAGACCTTCTCCGGGGTTGCCACGCCGCTCTCCCCCGCAAGAAAGGCAGCATCAACGTCGAAGAAGTCCGCGAGTCCCTCGAAGATTGCGGTGTCTTGGACGTATCGGTGGCCGTTGACCATGTACGTCCATCGTGATCGAGACAGGCTGATGCCACGTTGTCTCAGATACTCCGCGATCTGCGAGTAGGTCGGTTCGGAGCCGGACTCGGCGACAGCGACATCCATCAGAAGTCGCAGGCGTTTGGCGAGGTCGTCAGCCGCAGCCTGACTTTCGTCTTCAGTCATCGTCGCTGACCCCCCTTTCCCTTCGGGAGGGCCAAGGCATCGACGTAGCTCAGGCCCAAGGGTAATTGTGCATGCTCAATCTACCCGTTGAGCATGCACAAATCAACCGTTGCGCATGCTCAACGTGCGGTGTTAGAACGGAATCTCGGGAGAGTTTTGAGCATGCTCAACGCGGCTTCCCGGTGAGCGGGAGGAGACGCCGATTCCATGAGCACAGCGCGACCCCGCAGCCTGACTGCGTTGCCCATCGGACGGCGACCGTCTCTTGGGAACCCCGGCGCACCTGATCGACAAGAGCCCCACGGTTCACAACCAGGCCAGAGGAGGTGCCGAGATGACGATGCCGGAAGTCTCGCGCGGAAAGCGCCAGCCGCTGGATGCCGCCGCACTGCTCGCCTCGCTCACAGGGCTGTCGCCGAGCGCCGCAGCGTATCGCTACGCCGAGGCAGGCATCCCCGTCTTTCCCTGCGTCACAGGAGGCAAGCGCCCGCTGACCAAGCGGGGATTCCACGAGGCGAGCACCGAACCGCGCCAGGTCGCTCGCTGGTGGGCGCGGTGGCCGCGCGCCAACATCGGGATGCCGACGGGCCAGATCTCCGGGCTGGAGGTCGTGGATGTCGACGTGCACGGGGCGATCCGCGGCTTCGCCGCGTTCGAGCTGGCCCGACGCGAGGGGCTGACGGATCGCTGGGCCGCGTTTATACGCACGCCCTCGGGCGGAGTCCATGCCTACTACCCGGCCGATCCCGAGCTGGTGCAGCCGTCCTGGCAGGTGGCGCGTGCTGGTATCGACTTCCGGGGATCGGGCGGCTACGTCATCGTGCCGCCCTCGACCATCGCCGCCGATGCGGGGCCGAGTGCGTATGCCCTCATCGGCTCCGGGCGAGGCGACGCGGTTCCCGTCGATGCCCGCGCGCTGCGGCAGTTCCTCGATCCGCGACCGGCGCGCCCGATGCCCGTCATCCCTGTCGAGCGAACGGACGGAGTTGACGTGGAGCGGATCGCCCGCTGGGTCGGGATGCGCGGCGAGGGCGAGCGCAACCGCGGCCTGTTCTGGGCCTCGTGTCGACTCATCGAGGCGGGCATCCCGCCAGACCGCGTGCGAGCCGCGCTGGGGCCGGCTGCCGAGCGCGCAGGTTTGCCCGCGCCGGAGATCGAGACGACGATCCGCTCGGCGCACCGCGTAGCGAGGGGCGCACCGTCCGCGCCCACGGCTAGTTCCGTGCCCAGCCATGCAGCTCAGCCTTCATCGGGTCAGGTGCTCTCGTGATCCCCGGCAGCACGCAACAGCCGCGCGGGCGGATCGCCGTGTGGACGGCGGTAGCTGGGACCGTATTCATCGCCGCAGCCGCCTTCTGGCTGTCGTTCACGGCACTCGCCGACCTCGCGCGACGCTCCGGCGTCGATGAGAGCCAGGCGTGGGCATGGCCGCTCATCGTGGACGGCATCATCGTCGTCGCCACGGTGTCCGTCGTCGCGCTCGCGGGGCAGCGTGCCGCCTGGTATCCGTGGCTGCTGCTCATGGCCGGTGCCGCGGTCTCGGTCGCAGCCAACGCGATCCACGCGGTCGTCGCCGCTGACGCCGACGTTCCTTCGGCACTCGCAGGATCGGTCGCCGCAGTACCTCCGCTCGTGCTGCTGGCGATCACGCACTTGACCGTCGTGCTCACCCGACGGTTCCGTGCGGAGCCGTCGGCGCAGTCTGCCGTGTTGGTGTCGAACGCGGTCGAGTACCAGTCGCCGGAACCGCCTGCGCACCTTGCTCCCAGAGAACTCGCCCTGCGACTGAAGGAGGACGGCATGACGAACAAGGCCATCGCTCGCGCGACCGGGGTGCATCCGTCCACGGTCGGCCGCTGGCTGGCGACGCCCGCGCTCTCCGCGGCATCGGAAGGAGGCGCGCTGTGAACGATGAGTTACCGGAGGACGAGCACGCCCGTCAGCTTGCCGATGTCCTCCACACGCTGAAGCCGACTCCGAGCGAGGCTGCTGAAATCTCGGAGCTGGCGCGCCACACGGACCCGTGGCTCGCCGCGCAGAGGTGGCGCGGCGGCCACCCACTCCTGGAGCGGCTGAGCGCAGAGCACGACCGCAGCCAGGTCGTGTGGGTGCGCCCGACCGAGCTGCTCCCATCCGCCTCGGCCCGCATGATCGGGCGCGGCATCGACCTGCGCACCGAACTGGCGCGCCGCGTCGAGGAACGTCGGCAGACCTCGCCGCAGGCAACTCCGGTGACCCGGCCCGGCATCAGGGGGCGTGCCCAGGGCATCGCGCCGCTCTCCGCGTTCGGGCAGTCGCCCGCGCACCAGTCCTCTGTCAGCCGCGACCCGCTCCGCCGCCTGTGAGCGCGCCATGTCTGCCCAGGCCGCTCCCACGTCGTTCCGCACCCCGGAAGGACTGCGCGCGCTCCTGGAGCGTCTTCACGACCATGGGAAAGGCGCGTGGCGGCGCGACGTGGATGTCGCGGCGCTCATGGAGTACACGGCGGGTCGGTACGCGAGCCTCGCGCGAAAGCACGGCCTCGACCCGTGGGAGGCGGCGAGCGCCGCGTTCGACGCGACGCGCCCCCCGGCCGTGCGCAACGCGGAAGATCCGTGGGCCGTCGTCACCCGGGCCGTGCAGGTCACACTGATCGCCGAGGAACGGGGCAACGGGCTGCTGTGCTCGACGCATCAGGCACGCAGGCCGCAATACAGCGGCTTCCACGACCCGGAGCGGTTCAGCGACCGGGAGAACCCACTCACCGACTACCACGAAGCGTTGCAGGTCGCGCCCGCGGGTGAGGACGAGAACGAATCGGACGACGAGGTATCTGGCGTCGTCCGTGCAGTCGAGGACGCGATCAAGCTACTGGCGCTGCTCGACTGGCCGGAGCAGACGGCGCGCGCGGCCATCGAGCACATCTGCACTCGACTCGGCGACGCGCCGTCGCGGGCGAGCGCAGCGGAATCGCTTCGGCGAGACCCACACGCTCGGGCCGTGCTCGATCTGTCGTCGACGAGCTGGAACGCGCTGCTCCGTGCGATCCTCGGCAACCCCGATCCCGATCAGGCCCACACCGCCGTCGGCCGCGGCGTGCTGTTCCGCCTTCTTGTCGGCGAGCCCCTGCGTGCGCTGCTCACCGATGACGACCTCGTGCTGCTGCTCGGCCTGAACGCGCCCACTCTGGCGGGGGCGAGGTGAGCACATGGCGGCGAGCACCGGGCACATCGAGCTGGAACGCACCATCGACTCAATCGTCGTCGGCAGCCGTCATCGCATGGAGATGGGTGACATCGACGCACTCGCAGCATCCATCGAACGTGACGGACTTCTCCAGCCTCCGACCGTGACACCGGACGGCGTGCTCGTGTGCGGCGCTCGACGCATCGCGGCGCTGCGCAAGCTCGGCCACAAGAAGGTCAACGTCTTCGTGCGCTCCGGGATCAGCGACCGGCTCCAGAGGCTCATGGCCGAGCAGGCCGACAACGTGCTCCACAAGCCATTCACGCAGACCGAGGCCGCGGCGCTGTACCGCGAGCTGAAGACGCTCATGGCCGAGGACGCCGCTCGTCGTCAGGCGGCGACGCAGTTCGGTGCTGGCGGGAAGATCGCCGGAACGAGCGGTGGTGCCGTGACGGCACCACCGCTGATCGGCGCTCCGGGCAAGTCCCGCGCGCAGGCTGCGCTCATGGTCACCGGGCGCAAGTCGTACACGAGCCTGGAGCAGATCAACGACCTGCAGCGGATCGCCAATGACCCCCGACAACCGGAGGATGTGCGCGGCTTCGCCCGCTCAGAACTCGACGCCATCGACCGCGGCTCGTCGATCACCACGGCGCACGCCCGCACGATCGCCATGCTGGCGATCCCGCAGGAGGAACCCGAACCACCCGGCGAGCTGGAGTTGCTCGCACAGGAGGCGCTGGAGCGCGCGAAGCAAGGGCGCAAGCGAGGCCCGGCACCCGCACCAGCGTCGAGCGTCGTGCCGGTTCGCTATCCGGTGCGGGCGTTCAGCCTCACCTGGAGCGACCTCGATCAGTGGTGGTCACACTACGACCCTGCTGAGGTCGGCACCGCGCTGAGTGATGACCAGTGGGAGCACTTCGAGACGATCCTCGACGCTACCGTCCGTTTCTTCGACGCGGCCCGCGCCGCCCGAACCGCCCGCCAACGTCTCGCCAAGGAGAGTGCCTGATGCCGCAGACTCGCTTCCCTCGTCGCCTCATGATCCTCCTGATCGTCGGTGCCGCCGTGCTTGCCGTCCTCGTCGGAGTCGGGCTCTACGGGTTGCTGCTCGCGCCTCGATCCGAGCCTTCGCCGGGCGGTAGCTCCACGAGCGACCCACCAGGCGCTTCCACCAGCGCACCGTCCCCGACATCGAGCACGCCGCCCGTCGTCCGTGAGTCCGACGACCCCGAGACGTTCGCGCGAGCCCTCGCCATCGCGCTGTTCACATGGGACACCGCGACCGAGTTCGGGCCGACCGACTACGCGCAGGTCATCGTGGATGTGGGCGACCCCTCCGGCAATGAGACCGCCGGACTCGCCTCTGACGTGCGCACCTATCTCCCGACCGCGGACGCCTGGGCGCAGCTCCGCACGATGCAGACCCGCCAATGGCTCGACATCAACGACGTGTTCGTGCCGGACGAATGGGCGACGGCGCTCGAGCAGGCAGCCGAGGGACAGATCCTTCCAGGCACCGTCGCGTACACGATCACCGGCATTCGGCAACGCGAGGGTATCCATGGCACCGAGCCCGTGACCAGCTCCCACGAAGTCGCATTCACAGTCTTCATCACCTGCGAGCCGACCTTCGATACCTGCCGCGCGCTTCGCATCTCCGAGCTTGACAACCCCCTGCGTTGATCGGCACCCGCATGAAGAAGCTCGTTGTGGTCATCGCCACCCTCGTCGCAGTGCTCCCCATGAGCCTGGTCGGCGTGGGTCTGCTCGTGTCGCCCGCGGTATTCGCCGCATGTCTCTCGTCAAGCTCGCTCGTTGTCGGGCCGATCCCGGAGTCGCTCACAGCCACGACGCGCGCGGGCGAGACCGTGCCCCTCAACCATGAGCAGCTAACCCATGCAGCCACCATCATCACGGTCGGCGCGCAGACCGAGGGCGTTGGTCGCGCTGGCATCGTCATCGCGCTCATGGCCGCACTCACCGAGTCGCGGCTACGGATGCTCGCAAACTCGGCTGCGATTCCAGAGTCGGGCGATTTCCCGAACGACGGAGAGGGCAGCGATCACGACTCTCTTGGCCTGTTCCAAATGCGGCCGAGCGCAGGATGGGGCACCGTCGCCGAGCTAATGAACGCGACCTACCAGTCGCGCGCCTTCTACGGAGGTTCGAGCGGGCCGAACTACCCATCACCGCGTGGACTGCTCGACATACCCGACTGGCAGCACCTCGACCCTGGCGAGGCAGCGCAAGCGGTCGAAGTCTCGGCATATCCCGACCGCTACCAGAACTACCAGCCAGTCGCCGAGGCGATCCTCGCTGCACTCACGCGCCGCGCCGAAACCACGCCGGGCGGTACGCCGCTCGGCAACGTACCCGAGACGACCGCCATCGTCTTCCCGCTGCCGAGCGGGACGTGGGTGAACACCAGCGACTTCGGGTGGCGCGAAGACCCCTTCACTGGTGAGCGAGCGTTCCACTCGGGAACGGACTGGGCTGCCGACGACGGCGCGCCGATCCTCGCGCTCGCCGATGGCGTGGTCAGCTTCGCCGGGCCGTCGGGCGGCTACGGCAACCTCATCATCATCGAGCACACCATCGATGGACAGCGCATCGCCTCCGCCTACGCGCACATATGGCAGAGCGGCGTCCTCGTCAGCGTCGGGGATCGCGTCGTTGCCGGGCAGCACATCGGCAACGTCGGTTCGGCGGGCAGGTCGACCGGAGCCCATCTGCATTTCGAGATCCGGCCAGGCGGGTCGAACGCAGCGGCGGTTTATGCCGAGCCGTGGCTTGCCGCCCACGGAGTTCAGAACCTCGATGCCGCAAGCACCGCGGCGCTCTGCTCAGCACAGATGGCCGCATGACATGGACATATTCCCCGACTTCGGAGCCGTCGGCGGTCAGGCAGAACTGCGCGCCATCGTTGGCGCGCTGCTGACCGTCGTGCTCATCCTCGCCGTGCTCATGCTCGTCATCTGCGCCGCGGTGTGGGCGATCTCGTCGGCGAACGGCAACATCACTTCGGCTGTCCGCGCGCGCACCGGATTCCTCGTCTCCGTCGGAGCTGCCGCACTCGCCGGCCTCGGCGTCACCTGGGTCAACTTCCTGCTCGGAGTCGGCTCGGGCATCTGAGGCCCAAGTCTTCAGCGACGCTTGTGGGGCTTCGAGGGCCGCTCCAGCGGCGAGCTGTAGCCGACGACGTGCCACCAGCCGCAGTAGTGGCACTGCACCGCCTCTGCGCCTTTCGCCACGCGCGCCGCGATGCTTGCAGCCTCCGGCCGAGTCGCGATCGGCGGGCGCTTCGTCCGGTAACGAACTCCTCGCATAGCCAAGACGGTATCCCCGACCTCCGACGTCCTCGGAACGGCGTGCGCACCTACCCGGCAAGTCGTCCCCTCGCCTGCTGAAGGAGCACACAGTGATCGACATAGATCCCAATACCGACGGGTTGCCCGGCATCGAGCAGCTCCGCGTCATCGTCGGCGCGGCCATGACGGTGGGGCTCATCCTCGCTGTCCTCGCACTCATCATCTCGGCCGTGGTCTGGGGCTACGGGGCGAACAGCTCGAATCCGCACCTCGCCAGCCGTGGCAAGGTCGGCGTGCTCGTCTCGTGCGGGGCGGCCATCATCTGCGGGGCATCCGTCACCCTGGTCAACTTCTTCTGGAACGTCGGCCAGTCGGTCTAACACCACGACCGCGTTGAGATGGCTGAGCCGATGAGTGTTTGTGATGTGCCCGTCATTGCGTCAGTGTGCGATGCCGTGGGCGAGGGAACTGCGTCGCTCATCTCCGCGCCGTTCGACTGGCTTGCGCAGGCAATGGGGCAGGCCGCCGCCTGGCTGTTCGAGAGCGTGTGGGCGGTGTTCGACTCGACCACGCTCGTCGACGTGACCGGAAGCCAGTACGTCTCGGTCTATAACGTGCTGTTCGGGGTGGCGATCTTCGTCATGCTCGTCTTCTTCTGCCTCCAGCTCATCACCGGGCTCGTGCATCGAGATCCGATGGCGCTGTCGCGCGCAGGCGTGGGCCTTGCCAAGTCGGTGCTCGGATCGTTCGTCGCCATCACCCTCACCGCGACCCTGTTGGAGGTCACCGATCAGCTCACCATCGGCATCGTGCACGCGACTGGCAACACGATGGAAGGCATCGGCGACCGCATGGCATTGCTCGCCGCTGGGCTGACGACGATCAACATCGCATCGCCCGGCGTCGGTGCGATCATCACGATCTTCCTTGCCGGGCTCGGCATAGCGGGTGCGGGCATCGTGTGGTTCACGCTGCTCATCCGTAAGGCGCTTCTGCTGGTCGCCATTGTCTTCGCGCCCATCGCACTCGCCGGGTTCACCTGGGATGCCGCGAAGGGTTGGTTCGGACGCTGGGCGGCGTTCGTCGTGGCGCTGATCTTCTCGAAGCTCGTCATCGTCGTCGTGTTCCTCGTCGCCATTGGGCAGATCAGCGCGCCCATCGACCTCGACCTCGCCTCGATCAGTGACCCGATCTCGGGCGTCGTGCTGATGTTCATCGCTGCGTTCGCACCGTACCTGACGTACAAGTTCATCTCGTTCGTGGGCTTCGACATGTACCACGCGATGTCGAGCGAGCAGGAAGCGAAGTCGGCGCTCAACCGGCCCGTCCCGCTGCCGGTCAAGGCCCAGCCGAACGCGGCAAAGTCCGTCCTCGGAGGGCAAAGCGGCGCGAGAGGCGGGACTCCTCCCGCGCCGAGCACAGCTCCCGCTGCAAGTGGCGCAGCAGGCAGCGCTGCGGGCGCAGGTGGCGGGGCGGCCGCTTCCGGTGGCGGAGCGGCGGCGTCGGGAGGCGCGGCAGGTGCCGGGGCAGCAGCGGCCGGCCCCGCGGCCGCAGCCGTCGTCGGGGCGCAGGTCGTCAAAGCCGCGGCGACGACTGGGCCGAAAGTCGGTGCCGCGGTCGGCGGCGCAGCAGCCGGGCACGCAGAGACATCCACGCCGCCGATACCCGTAGCGCCGAGGAAGGGGTAGAACATGGCCACCCAGCAACTCCCGGCTCCCGAGCAGCAGCTCTCCCCCGTGCAGTTCTCCCGACTCGCGCACCGTGGCATCCTGCTCGGACTGTCGATCTCGCAGTTGATCGTGCTGGGCATCGGCGTGGTCACCGTCGTCGCCACGATCTACACGGGCGGTGGCATGGTGCTGGTCTGGACATCCCCGATCTGGCTCAGCTGCCTGCTGCTCGCGGTCGTCCCCGTGGGCGGGCGCAAGCTCGTGGACTGGCTGCCCATCGTGTCGCGCTGGATGTGGCGGAGCACCGCAGGGCAATTGATCTTCCGCCGCCGCGTCATCAAGCCGCGTCCGGTCGGCACGCTCGCGCTCCTCGGCGATGCGCCCGCGCTGCGCGAATGGGTCGATCCCGAGACGGGCGCGGCGATGGTGCACGATCCCCACGCTCAGACCCTGACCGCAGTGCTGGGGGTGACGCACCCGGCGTTCGTGCTGCTCGATCCGGGCGAGCAGGAGCGGCGGATCAACGGCTGGGGTCGGGTGCTCGCGACCGCGTGCCGCTCGGGCCGGATCGCCCGGCTCCAGGTCTGGGAGCGGACGCTACCGGACTCAGGCACGGGGCTCGCCGAATGGTGGGCCAGGCACGGCACCGACGATGAATCCTGGCCTGCGACCACCTACCGGGAGCTGATCGAGCGTGCCGGGCCGACCGGCGAGCGCCATGCGACGACCATCTCGATTGCGCTCGATATGAACACCTCGGGACGACAGATCCGCTCAGCGGGCGGCGGCATCCGTGGAGCTGCCGCCGTGCTGCGTCAGGAGATGACCACGCTTGTCACGGCGCTGCGAGCTGCGGACCTCGCCACGACCGGCTGGCTCGCGCCCGGCGAGGTCGCTGTCATCCTGCGCTCCGCCTACGACCCGGCTGCCGCGCCCGCGCTGGAGCGGCACGCCAACATCGGGCGTTCCCTCGCCACCGCGGGGCCGGTCGCGGTGACCGAGAGCTGGGATCGCGTGCGCACCGACTCCGCGCACCACACCGTGCTTTGGCTCTCCGAGTGGCCGCGCTCGCAGGTGTTCCCCGGATTCCTCGCCCCGTTGCTGCTCACCTCCGGCGTGCAGCGGTCGTTCTCGCTCATCTGCACGCCAGTTCGCGCCGACATCGCGGCCCGCGACCTGCGGAAGAAGAAGGTCGGCCTGCTCTCCGACGCAACCCAACGCGCGAAGATCGGGCAGGTCGAGGACGCCTCGCGCACGGCTGAGTACCAGGACGTGCTCCAGCAGGAGTCCGACCTCACCGCGGGGCACGGCGTGCTCCGCTACACCGGCCTCATCTCCGTCTCCGCGCCCACGGTCGATGAGCTGGATGCCGCCGTCGCCGCCATCGAGCAAGCCGCGGTCCAGGCGTCCTGCGAAACGCGCAGACTCGTCGGCCAGCAGGCCACCGCATTCGCCGTCGCCGCGCTCCCGCTCTGTCGGGACGTGTGACGCACCCAGCCCTCGACCCCGGAAGGAGTAGCCATGCCAACCTTCAGCAACCCCGTGCAGGACGCCACGGAGACGCGCCAGGCGGTGCGGGCGCTCGCTCATGCGAGCCGGGCCTTCGCCGACCCCGCGGACACCTATCAGGTCGTCGGCGAGCTGCTGGGGACGCTGCGCTCCCTGGAGCAAGTGCTGGAGCAGGTCGCGGCGGCGCATGTTCTGCACCAGGACAAGGCGTTCCTCGACAACGGCGACCACGAGGCCGGGGTTGACGAGGCTTGGGCCGCCGCCAACGCACTGCGCAGGGCCGCAGAACTCATCCAGTCAGCCGAGACCGCCGTCGATCAGGCGTCGCAGCATTCGAGCTACATCGCGTGGCACCCGGCACCTGTCGCCAGTCGACCTGAGTTGGACCCTTTCTCCCGCGACCCGTTCGAGGCACCCCCGGTCAGCTCCCGGCGAGGACTATCACTATGAGCCACGGCGACCGCGAACGCCTGCACACGGCGGTGCTGCTCGACCCGGCGGGCGAGCGCCGCGCCGCGCGGAAGGCGCGACGGCGAGCGGCGAGCAAGATCGAGACCGCCGACCGCAAGGCCCAGCAGGAGCGGGCGCGGGCGACATGGGAGGCGGAACGCGAGGCAAGGCGGGCGACGACCTACCTGCCACCGTCCGGCGAGGCGAGGCCCGCAGCTCTCCGCACGCCCGGCCGGTTCCGGCTGCCGCGCCACCAGGACACAAGCGCGACGTTGGCAGGGGCGTATCCGTTCCTCGCCGAGGGCGGGCTCGGCTCCGCTGGCGTGTTCGTCGGCCAGGATCTCTACAGCGGCGCGTCGTTCGTCTACGACCCGTGGGTGCTCTACGCGCAGGGCATCATCACCGCACCGAACATCGTGCTCGCGGGGATCGTCGGCTCCGGCAAGTCCTCGCTCGCCAAGAGCCTCTACACGCGCTCCATCCCATTCGGTCGGAGGGTGTATGTCCCCGGCGATCCGAAAGGCGAGCACACGGCCGTTGCTGAGGCGGTCGGCGGACGGGCGATCATGCTGGGGCACGGGATGTCTACGCGGCTGAATCCCCTCGATGAAGGGCACCGGCCTTCGGGCCTCAGCGATGCCGAGTGGCAGAGCCAGGTCACCTCGCGACGACGCGATCTGATCGGCGCACTCGCCGAGACCGTCCTCGACCGCGGACTCACCCCACTGGAGCACACAGCCGTCGACATCGCGCTCGCCGATGCGGTGCGCTCGGCCGAGGTGCCGATCCTTCCGATGGTGGTCGACCGCATCCTCGCTCCGAACGCTGAGAACGACGACGGCAGGCTCGCCGAGGACGGCCGACTTGTCGGACACGCGCTTCGGAGACTCGTGGCCGGTGACTTGGCGGGACTGTTCGACGGCCCGAGCACCGTGCGCTTCGACCCGTCGCTGCCGATGGTGTCGCTAGACCTGTCGCGGGTGGCGGAGAACTCGACGCTCATCTCCGTGCTCATGACGTGTTCGTCGGCGTGGATGGAGTCGGCGCTGCTCGACCCGGCAGGCGGCCCGAGGTGGGTCGTGTACGACGAGGCGTGGCGGCTCATGTCCCATCCGGCGCTGCTGCGCCGCATGGATGCGCAATGGCGGCTCGCGCGGCACTACGGCATCGCCAACCTGCTCATCTTCCACAAGCTCACCGACCTCGACAACGTGGGCGATCAGGGCTCAGCGATGCGCGCGCTCGCCTCATCCCTGCTCGCCAACGCCGAGACACGAGTGATCTACCGGCAGGAGAGCGACCAACTCGGCGCGACTGCGCAGGCCCTCGGGCTCACCGGAACTGAGCAGGGATTGCTGCCCGGTCTCGGCACCGGACAGGGACTCTGGAGGATCAAGAACCGCTCGTTCGTCGTCCAGCACCAGCTCCACCCTGCCGAACTTGCGATGTACGAGACAGGTCAGAAGGCCAGAGGAGAACCCCGTAAGTTCACGATTCCTGAAGTCGGTTGATGCAGGAACTCACGGCATG
>CALMSL010000203.1 GCA_937872445.1 uncultured Microbacteriaceae bacterium
CGATGTTGTCGAGAACGAATCCGCCGTTCGCGGCGTACACCATGTCGGGCAGGCCGGGCACCGGGTCGATCAGTTCGACGGTGAACCCGAGGTCGAGGTAGGCGCGGTACAACTCGCCCCACTGCCGGACCGCGAGATCCGTATCCGTCGGCCTCTCCGGATGCATCCACGGATTGATCTGGTAGCTCACGGTGAAAAAGTCGGGCCGGCACATGAGCACCGTCCGCTTTGAGGTGTTTCGCTGCGGTGTTGCCGCCGCATTCTGGGCACGAGTTTCGGTCATCAAATCCTCCGGTTCGGTGGCGGACTTCGTCGCTCGCTCGAGCCCCGTCACGGGACGCCATTTCCAGTGTGTCACGGTGGTATCGAACGCGTGTCGCTGAATTGCGCAGCGATCCTGCGTGGTAACCCCCCGAAACACAAAGAATCACCATAGGGTAGGCGTATGGACAGCCTCGACTACGGCATCATCGACCTTCTGCGGCAGAATGCCCGTTCCGGATACGGCGATATCGGCGAGGTCATCGGGCTGTCTGCCTCCGCAGTGAAACGGCGCGTCGATCGGCTCGTCGCCGACAAGGTGATTCGCGGCTTCACCATCCAGGTCGACCCGAACGTCGATGGGTTGTCCACTGAGGCCTATGTCGAGCTCTTCTGCCGCGGGACAGTTTCTCCCGAGGACCTGCGACGGATCCTCGCTGCCGTGCCCGAAGTGGTGTACGCCGGGACGGTCACGGGAAGCGCGGATGCCATCGTGCACATGCGAGCGCGGGACATCACCAGCCTCGAGATCGCGCTCGAGCGCGTGCGGCTCGCGCCGAACGTGGACCATACGCGATCAGCGATTGTGTTGTCCAAGCTCATCCATCGCACAGAGGACCTCTGAGCACAGCTCGTCGGGTTTAGTGCGAAAGCGGTGCCAGCAGTCGAACCGCCGCTCGCCGCTTCCGTTGCGACAGTCAGGCTGCGATTGCTTCTTCCCTGTCGCGCAGTGGCTTGAGCGCTCGCGCCCAGCGAACAACCTGCCCGACCTGCGCGTCGAGCTCGGCGACGTGTACCTCCGCGGGCGCGAACGTGCTGAAGTTCTCGAAGTCGGTGAAGAGCGACAGCATGACGTTTTGGCGGACGTCGGCAACCTGAAGTTCGGCGAGCACCTGGCGCAAGTGCTCGTTGGCGCGAACGCCGCCCATGGAGCCGTAGCTCACGATGCCGGCTGCTTTATCTGCCCACTCCGCATTCAAGAAGGAGATTGCGTTGGTCAGTGCTGCCGGAATGGTGTGGTTGTATTCGCCGGTGACGAAGATGTAGCCATCGAATTCATCAATTTTCGCGCTGAACTTCCTGGTGTGTTCGTGCTGGTACTTGCCCATGGCGGCCGGGTAAGCCTCGTCGAGCAGCGGAAGCGCGTAGTCGACAAGGTCGATGAGCTCAAACTCCACGCCATCAGCTTTGGCGGTCTCCTTCACCCAGTTTCCGACCTGGATTCCCAAACGCCCGGGGCGAGTGCTTCCAACAATGATGGCAATTTTGAGGTTCGACATGAAATGCTCCCTGAATAACTGACACGTCAACTAATTTTGATGACACATCACCATAACTCACACTAGATGACATGTCAACTACTGGCTATACTGGGAACTATGAACGAGATCGACGCGACCGAATGGGGTGTCTGGCGCAAGTTTTACGCCATGCGCCGGCAACTCGACCGCGCCCTCGAGGATCAACTCCAGAGGGATGCCCAGATCTCGGGCCCGGACTACGAAATTTTGCTTGCGCTCTTTGACGCGCCGGAGCGAAGGCTGCGCAGCCGAGAGCTCGCCGAACAAACTGGCTGGGAAAAGAGCCGAATCTCCCATCAGGTCACCAGGATGGTCTCACGGGGCCTGGTCGAGCGCAGCGAGTGTCCGGACGACCTGCGAGGCACGTGGATCAGTCCCACCCGCGACGGCCTGCGAGCGGTGCTCGGCGCCATGCGCGAGCACAGTGCCACGATTCGCCGCCTGTTCTTCGACGTGCTCACCGACGAGGAACTCGCCACGCTCGGGACGGCATCTGAACGGGTTCTCGAAGCAATCGATTCGACGAACTCTCCGTCAGAGGGCGGCGAGCTGGAGGCGGCGGGCTAGTCCCACTCGCTCGGAGCCGGCTCCCTCGTCGAGGGCAGAGCTGACTCTTTCGTCAGATCCGTGAGCCACGCAGGAGGGGTGAACGAACCTGGCTCGATGCCCCAGAGCGTGGACAACTCGTCGATGGGTGCGCGCCCGCCCGATCGCGCCAGGAAGCGGATCCGCACGAAGAATCGCGCGTAGATCTCGCCGCGCACGACGAAGCGCTGCTCGACGTAGATGTCACTGCCATCAACGCCGGCGAGACGCGTCTGAATCTCGTACTTCTGCCAAAGATCGAGGGACTTGCGGTAGTTGATGGTCGAACCGGCAACAATCGGGTACCAGCCGTGCGCTTTCAGTTCCGTCCAAATTCCGCGCCGACGGATCAGCTCCACCCGTGCGACGTCCGCGATCGACATATACCGGCCGTTGTTCATGTGGCGATACAGGTCGATGTCGGTGGGCAGCACCCGGAACCTCTTGGACACCACGTCGAGCGGTTCTGCCGGATCCGTTCTGGGGAAGAGAAAGACGAGGAGTGTGCGCCAGATCAGGTTCATCTGGGCAGGCTACCGGCATCGATCGGTGATCCGTGCTTCGGCACCCTCCGGGCGACGCGGCGCGGCGTCACCACAGCGCCGCGCCGCCGCCTCATGCCGCGAGCCGTTCCGACTGCTCGACGAGGAACCGCGAGTACGCACCCACGGTGAGGAACGTCGGGTAATCCTCCCCGAGAGCGACCTCGCGGAACACCTCCGCCGCATCCTCCAAGCGATCCGCGGCCGACCGCGGAAGGCCGCCAAGCACCTCATCGACGATTCCGTCCACCCACTGGGCCGTGACCTGGTTTCCTTCAGCGGTCACCACATCCTGGTGAATCCACTGCCACACCTGCGAGCGGCTGATCTCCGCCGTCGCCGCATCCTCCATGAGGTTGTCGATCGCGACAGCGCCGATGCCGCGGAGCCAGGATTCGATGTACCGGAGCGCGATGGACACGTTCCCCGCCACGCCCTCATCCGTCACGAGCCCGTTCGCGGAGCGGATATCGAGCAATTGGTCGGCCGTCACGACGACGTCCTCCCGCAGCCGGCCGAGCTGATTCGTCTGCTCGCCGAGCACCGCATCGAACTCGGCGCGGGCGGTCGCGATGAGATCCGGATGCGCCACCCAGGTGCCGTCGAACCCGTCCGCCGCCTCGCGGCGCTTGTCCGCTCCGACCTTCTCCAGAGCCACCGCGGTGACTTCCGGGTCCCTGCGGTTCGGGATGAACGCGCTCATGCCTCCGATGGCATGTGCTCCGCGCCGGTGGCACGTCTTCACGAGAAGTTC
>CALMSL010000204.1 GCA_937872445.1 uncultured Microbacteriaceae bacterium
CATGCCAATATGTGGCATATTACAGGGCCGGTGCGCACGCGCGACTTCCACACCGCCGGTGAACCGTTCCGCATTGTTACCGACGGCGTCCCCGAGGTGGCTGGATCCACTGTCGCCGAACGCCGCATTCTCGCCTTCGAATCGGCAGAATTGCAGGCTATCCGCCAGTTCCTCTGCCACGAACCTCGCGGCCACGCCGACATGTACGGCTGCTTCATCGTGCCCCCGGATGACGACGGCGCCGATCTGGGCGTGCTGTTCTGGCACAAGGACGGGTACTCGACGGCGTGCGGGCACGGAACGATCGCCCTCGGAGTGTGGGCGGTGCAGTCCGGGCTTGTCACCGGGAACCCCGACGGCGTGACACCGGTGACCATCGATGTCCCGTCCGGCCGGGTCGTCGCGCGCGTGCACAGCACCGCCGGGTCGATCACGCACGTCGTGTTCGAGAACGTGGAGAGTTACGTCATCGAACGCGGCATCCGGCTGGACACCTCGCGAGGCACCGTTTCCGTCGACCTCAGCTACGGCGGAGCGATCTACGCGTCAGTGTCTGCTGCATCCGTCGGTCTTACGGTGCAGCCCGACGATTACGGCGACCTCATTGCAATTGGGCGCGAGATCAAGTGGGCGCTCAATGACAGCTCACTCGCGAAGCACGCGACGGATGACCGGCTGAGCGGCGTCTACGGGACGATCCTGTTCGACGACCTCGGCGATACTGCCGACGGCGTGCATCAGCGCAATGTCACGGTGTTCGCCGACGGCGAGGTGGATCGCTCGCCGTGCGGCTCCGGGACGGGGGCGCGCCTGGCCATACTGGCAGACGAGGGGCGCCTGCGCGAAGGCCAGACACTTACTCACGACTCCATCGTCGACACCCGCTTTCTCGGCCGCTTCCGGCCGGGTACCACCCCGGGCACGATCATCCCTGAAGTCGAGGGCATGGCGTATGCCACGGGAGATCACACGTTCACCCTCGATCAGACCGACCCGGTCGGAACAGGATTCGTACTGCGATGACGACCCCCGCCATTCCCTGGATTTCTGCCGATGAGGTCTATCGACGCGTCAGTTTCGGCGACGCCGTGCAGGCGTACCACCGCGACCTGCGCGCGGGCGTCGACCCCGCGAAGGATCTGCCCAAGCACATCGACAATGTGCACAGGGGCCAGGTGCTGCTCATGCCGACGCAGAGCGAGGAGTTTCTCGGCGTGAAGGTCGTGACGGTCGCACCCGGGAACCCGGAGTTGGGGCTCGAACGCATCCAGGGCCACTACCTGCTGTTTGATACGCCAACACTGACCCCGATCGCGATCATGGATGGCGTCGCCCTCACGACGTTGCGCACGCCTGCGGTGTCGGCGGCCGCCGCCGACCTGCTCGCGCCGGAAGAGTGCGAGCACATGGTCATCTTCGGTTACGGCCCGCAGGCGTGGGGACACGTGGAGGCGCTGCGCTCAATCCGCGACATCAAACGCATTACGCTCGTCGCCCGGAACAAGGATCGCGCGCAGGTTCTCGCAAATCAGGTCACGGAATCCGGCATTCCCACCACCGTGGGCTCCGCGGATGACGTGAAGGACGCCCAGCTCATTGTGGCCGCGACAACCGCGCGGGAACCCGTGTTTGACGGTTCTCTTGCGCCCATCGACTCGTGCGTCATGGCGGTCGGCAGCCACGAGCTCGACGCGCGCGAGCTCGACTCCGGGCTCATCGCCCGCTCGCAAGTGATCGTCGAGGACATCGGTCACGTGCAGATCGAGGGCGGCGACATCATGATGGCCATCGGCGATGGTGCCATCACCCTTGATCACGTTTCGACGATTCGCGAGCTGGTGACCGGCGCTGTCGAGGTCGACCGCACGCGCACGCGCGTATTCAAGAGTTCGGGGATGCCGTGGGAGGACCTCGTCATCGCCGCCGAGGTGTTCCGCCGCGGGTAGCGCACCGCTCC
>CALMSL010000205.1 GCA_937872445.1 uncultured Microbacteriaceae bacterium
GCATTCGTTACGGATGACTTGGGTGCTCGTCGCCTGTCGAGGGCGCTAAATGTCAAGACGTATTCTACCTGGGACCTCATTCGTCTTGCTGTTCGGGCAGGCCTGCTTGACGAGTTGGCCGGATGGGACATGGTGCTCGTCTTGCGTGCAAAACTTCGAAAGATTCCGGGATCGCCGGGAACAGAGGGCGATTACCTCGCGGCCGTGCGACGATGACAGCTTCGGGCTATTCGAACCGCACGCTGGCTTTAGTGCCCGGTGATTTTTCTCGTTGATCCTTGTCTGATGTCGAAGCATCCAGAATGTCGAGCGGTGGCAGGGATTTCACGATGGCAACTGTTTCGACGCTCACGCGGGTGATGCGCTTCACGAGGTCGACAATGTAGCGCGGGTCGCCGTGCTCTTTGCCCCAGTCGTTAGGGTCGTTGACGATGCCGCTCGCCTTGTCTTTCTTGATCTGGTAGCGCTCCAGGATCCAGTCCAGTGCGCTGCGCGAGCCGAGCATGTACTCGTGCGCCTCGTCAGGGATGCCCGTGAGCGTGAGGTGCTCGTTCACGATCACCCGACTCTTGTCGAGCTTCGGACGCTTGCCGGCGTAGGTCATCTTCTTGACGTGGAACAGGTTGTCAGGCTTGCCGCTCACCACTTCCTCCAGCGGCCACGGCTCAATCTCCTCATACCCAAGATGCAGCCCCGACAGCGTGCGCCCGGCCTTCGCGAACCCCCAAAAGTCGCTCACCTTGGGGATGCGCGGCAGCATCTTCTTGAGGTCCGCCGCGAACCGCTCCCGATACTCGGGGGAGTGCAGCAGCCCGTACACGTAGAAGAAGATGTCATCCTTCGTGACCTCATCGCCGTACGTGGCCCGGTAGTCCGCGAGGATGTCGTCGGTCACGTTGTCGATTCGGGTGTACTCGTCTTGGACATCGCCATCGAACCCACCGAGCTGATTCTCGTCGGTGACGCGTTTTTCGTAAGAGTACCGCGGGAAAAACTGGCCCGACCCAGAGCCCCAAAATGCTAGGTCTGGAATTTCTCGGGACGCTACCAGCGAAAACTGGTGGCCCGCTCCTGGCGCTGTTATGTAGAAGCCGAAGTTAGCGTGCCCCGGAGTCGGGAACAGGCTCGGCAACTGGTACACACTGTTGTTGAGATCTCGGTCGAAATAGGCGACTTGTTTGCAAAACGGTCGATACATAGCCGTTCGCAGTGCTCGTGGTTCAAATGAGATCGACGTGTTCTTTGCGAGTGACGCCTCCAGGGTCCCATCCCACTTGATCTGGGTTGAGTCCCGGTCAAGCTCATGCCTTGAGTCTGTAGAGCGCAGTGCGCGTTGCTTCTCGTAGGCGGCAATGAGCCGCCTGATATTTGACTCCAGTTTCGATTGTGAAAACTGGAATGCCCATACATCTCGATTGGTCTTGAGACCGGCTGAGTATGTGACGAGCACTCGGAGGCTGCCGGCTAGCGACTTCTCTTTGCTTCCGACCGGTGGGAACGCGTCGAAT
>CALMSL010000206.1 GCA_937872445.1 uncultured Microbacteriaceae bacterium
CGGCAACGTAGACCACCTCTCGGTTGTCGTTCATTGACTTCCCCTTCCGACAAATCCGCCGGCGCGATAGGTAGCCAGTCGCACCGGGCCTTCCCACAACAGCGAAACGGGCCGCAGCCACGCGGGGAGGTTCTCCCGCCTAACCTGGCTGGCTTCACGCACCGAGTCGGCACGTTGTCCAACTGACAGTGAGTCAGCATGCCACCGGAATGCTGCAAGAGTCTTGCGCACGTAGGAAAGCTTGCCGTGCTTGCTCAGTTTGATAAACAAGTCGAGATCGAATGCCCAGCCGAGGTCAGTGCGAAGCCCACCGACGCGCTCGAAGGAATCCCTCCTGAACATTGACCCGGGCTGTGGAATCAGATCAGGACCGACTCGCAAGACTGGAGCCGCCCAGCGTCCCGATTTGTTTGTCCAGACCACGTTTCCGACCTCATCGATATAGTCGCAACGGCCGTATACCAACGAGGTGCGTGGGTGGGCGACCAGAAATTCTTCCGCAATCTGAATTGCATTGGGCCCCAGCACGTCATCATCCCCCAGCCACGAGATGAATTCGATTTCAGAGGGCAACGAACCAAAGCCCTGATTGATTGCCGCAGGGAGACTCGTCCCGACCTCGTCGAGCTTGACATCAATCAGGCCACTCTTCAGTAATGGTGTCGCATCGAATGATGAGGGGGCAACCATGACAAGGTGGCACTGCCCGGCAGCGCGAATCGACTCCAATGACTTCTCAAGGAACTCCGGCCTCTGGCCCAGAGTGGGTACAACAATCGCGCACTTCGGGGAAGCCAAGGCCATTACGCCACCCAGGGCTCAACCACAGGTACGTCGACGACATAGCCATCAAGCTCCTTCAGATCATGGTCGACCATGATCCGTGCCAGTTGCTCTGGACGAACCGTCGCCTTCCACCCGAAGTCGCGAAATGCCTTTGACGCATCACCGACGAGCGAATCAACTTCAGTTGGGCGCAAGTACCGCTCATCAGTCTTCACATACTTCTGCCATTCCAAGCCGACATGTTCGAATGCAAATCGAACAAAATCTTCAACGCTGTAGTCTGTACCCGTGGCAACAACGTAATCAGTCGGAACGTCTTCTTGAAGCATCTGCCACATGGCCACAACATATTCTGGTGCGTAACCCCAGTCTCGTCGGGCGTCGAGGTTCCCCAAGTAGAGATCCTTTTGGAGCCCAGCCTTAATGCGCGCAACGGCAGTCGTGATCTTGCGCGTGACGAAGGTCTTTCCGCGACGTGGACTTTCGTGATTGAAGAGCATGCCATTCACGGCGAAAAGGCCATAAGCCTCACGATAATTTCTTGCTGCCCAGTAGGCGTAGACCTTTGCGACGGCATAGGGGGACCGAGGATAGAAGGGGGTGTCTTCCCCCTGCGGAGGCGGCGTAGCCCCGAACATCTCGGAGCTCGAGGCCTGATAGAAGCGTGCAGGTACCTGTGTTTGCCTGATTGCTTCCAGGAGCCGAATGGTGCCGAGCCCGGTCGTATCTCCCGTGTACTCCGGTTCATCGAAAGAAACACGAACATGTGATTGGGCGGCGAGGTGATAAACCTCATGGGGCGCAATGCTCGTCATCAACGATGACAGACGTGATGCATCCGAAACATCCGCGTAGTGCAGGATGAGCCTGGCCGATGGCTCGTGCGGGTCCCGATAGAGGTGGTCGATGCGCTCAGTGTTGAATGTCGATGCCCGACGGATGAGCCCGTGCACCTCATAGCCCTTGGAGAGCAACAGCTCCGCAAGGTACGAACCGTCCTGGCCCGTAATTCCCGTGACCATCGCACGCTTCGTTCCCACAGACTCAGTCATTTGCCCTCATCAACTCGTATCCGCCATGTGAAGCTACAATCCTACCTTTGACCGAATGAGGCGGAGTTCAAGTGATAAGGGATTCGCTCCGCGAGACTACCGGCGCCGACGCAAACGATTTCTTAGTTTTGTGAGAGTAGCCCGAGGACCAGAATGTT
>CALMSL010000207.1 GCA_937872445.1 uncultured Microbacteriaceae bacterium
GGTGCCGATACGGTAGCCATCCTCACGAGCGACACCGTCTGGGAACTTCAGGAACTCCCCCCGCGGCTCGTCATCCTCGGCGGCGGGGCAATCGGCAGCGAGCTCGGCCAGGCCATGGCACGCCTTGGCTCAACAGTGACGATCGTCAACCGTGGGAAGCGAATTCTCCCGCATGAAGACGAGCGCTCCAGCGCCATCCTGCAGGCATCCCTCGATCGGGACGGAGTCACGGTGTTGCAGGAGCGAAGCGCAGTAGAGGTGGTCTCCACCGACGGTGTCACCGGAGAGGTGGTGCTCGACGATGGCAGTCGCATCCCGTTCGACCGGATACTTGCCGCGATGGGCAGGGCGGCTCACCTCGACTCCCTGAGTCCGAAGCTCGCGCGAGTTGCCACGACCGAACACGGCTACGTGAAGGTCGATAACGCACTTCGCACCACGAACAAGCGGATCTGGGCGGCCGGTGATGTTGCCGGTTTGCCGAAGTTCAGCCACATTGCGGGGGTAAGCGGAAGCGTGGCCGCGACCAACGCCATCCTCGGATTGCGCCGCACGTTCGACGACCGGGTCGTGCCGAGGGTCACATTCACGTCCCCGGAGATCGCCGCTGTCGGGATGGCTCCCTCAGAGGCCATAGACGGAAAGCATCTCGTGTACACGGTCGAACACTCCGCTACTGACCGTGCCATCGCCGAAGGGGAAACGGACGGCTTCTCCCAGATCGTGGTGGATAAGCGCGGGCGCATGCTCGGCGGGATCATCGTCGGCCCCCGCGCTGGGGAAAGCCTTGGGGAACTGTCGGTAGCCGTGAAAGCCGGGCTGTCAACGAGCACGCTTGCCGGAACAACCCACGCCTATCCGACCTTTAGCGACTCCCTGTGGAACGCGGCCATCGACGATGTGCAGTATCGACTGCAGCGGGGAGCCGTTGGCGTCACTATCCGGATGCTAGCCCGCGTGCGAAGCGTCACACTGGGCCGAGCCACACGCTAGCGAAGCAGGCAGTACCCGACGATCATGCGCTGAATGGCGCTCGCAAACACGAACACGCTCCATACGAGAGCGATCTGCCAGGCGATAAACGGCAGGACCAGCCACAGCGAGTGCACCAGGATCGTCTCTCCACCCTCAGCGATGCGTCCGAGGAAAAACAGGGAACGATTGTCGGCGCCGATCGTGGTGCGGCCGGTCCGCTCGGCGATCGACGAGAACGCGAGGAATGCGGTCCCGTTCAGGTAGTAGCTGAACAGGACGAGCAGAAACGGCCACCACGGCGCAGAAAATGCTGCGGTGGCACCGATGGCGACTCCCAGCACGGTGGCGCCATAGACGACGAAATCGGAGACGATGTCGAGGAAGCCCCCCGCCTCGCTGTGACCGGAGGGAGTTTCTCCGGGTGCTTCCGGCGCCGATGCGGTGCTCTCCTTCGCTGCGCGCCGGCGTCGAGCAAGCGTGCCATCCAGCCCATCAAACAGCCGAGAGAGCAGCCACGCAACCACCGCGAGCGGCCACCACTGCACCCCAGCGAGCCCTGCGCTCGCTAATCCGATCACGAGCCCCGCCATGGTCAGGTGGTCCGGCGTGATCCAGCGGACGTCGAGCGCGGCGGCGACGCCGTTCAAGGGTCTGGTCAGGATCCGCCGCAGCGGCGCATCCATCATGGCTGCGCCTTCGCAGAGTTGTTCCGCTTTCTGCGCCACCAGTACGCGGCAAGGATCCCGCCGATCGTGAGTACGCCAAGGACGCCAAGCGCGACGAAGAATCCACCATTCAGTTCTGCGCCGTATGCCCCGACGGCGACATACGCGAATGTTCCGGGGATGATGCCAATCACCGTGCCGAGCGCATAGTCCCGGACACGCACCGCAGTAAGGCCGGCCGCATAGTTAATGACGGTGAACGGCAGCACCGGGATGAGCCGCACGCCGATCATGGACAGCAGGCCACGGCGTTGCAGCAGTTCGTCGACGGCCTGGACCCTGGCTCCGGTGAACCGCTCGATTGCGTCTCGGCCCAGCGCTCGTCCGAGCAGGAACGCGAGCGCAGCGCCCAGGAGCGCGCCCAGCATGACGAGCGTCACGCCAAGCCCAAGCCCCCACGCAAACCCGGCAGCAATACTGACCACGTTTTTCGGCACGGGGGTCAGGGTGACCAGCGCGTAGCCGACCACGAAACCGGCCGCGCCGAGAAAACCGGCCCTGTCAATCCAGGCGTGGATCTCATCCATGGAGGGAAGCGGCACTGTGAACGCGACGACGACGACCACAGCGAGGAGAACCACCAGCGTGCCGGCACGCCACAGGATCGAGGCACGCGACTTGTTCATTCCCCCCATGCTAGGTCGGAGTCGGGGCCCGCGAATGTGATGTGGCTCACCGAC
>CALMSL010000208.1 GCA_937872445.1 uncultured Microbacteriaceae bacterium
GCGCGCCGCGTCGGCTGCTCGACTCCGTGGAGGCGACGATCGAATCGTATGCGGAACTTGAGCACGCAGAGCCCCGTAGTGCCGACGTCATTCGCCTCGGCCGCGCGCGGGCAGTCGTCGACTACATTGCGTCATTCACGGATGCGCAGGCGATGTCCGCGGCGGCTCTCATCGGCGGTACCTCGGACCGACTGTGGGATGACGGGCGAAGCCTGTAGCGCCGTCTCATTTGAGATGAACGTCGCAAGAGTCAGACACTGCCGGGATACGGCGACGAAAGCCTGCGGGTCAAGATGATCGCGCCAGCAACGATCACCCCGATTCCAAGGATCAGAAGTACCGCACCGATGGTGATGATCAACGTTGCTATCGGTGCAATGAGGTCACTCCGCACTGCCGTCTGCAGGTCCACGGTGACATCGGACGAAGCGTCGGCATTCATCACCACGACACCCCAGTCGCCGGGCGCAACGCTCCACTGGATCTCCTGCGTGCCGGGACCGCTTGCGGACGCGGCCCAGAAGCTTTGTTCGGCCGGGGGCGCCTGAGCTTTCGTTCCCGGAAAATGCCGGTACTCAACTTTGAACGGGAAATACTGGAGACCAGTTATTTCGCTGCGCTCCACACCGGCGAGGTACTGGTCAAGCTCAGCTTTGGGTGCAATGCCGATGAAGACATCCGAACTTGTCGAGGTGACGTTGAGCCGCACGGTGGCGATGTCAAACGGAAGGTTTTGCAGTCCGGCGGGGTTGATGGTGATCTCGCCTACCGTGGGTGAGGTCAGCGCGTACGACTGGGTGGTGAATGTCTTTGTGGGGGTCGAAAGGAACCCTTCGCTATCTGCGAGATTCGTGACATTCGAACCCAGGATCCCAGCAGTCAGCACCCCTGCTCCGGCGATCGACATCACCACACCGATCGCGAGAAGCACCGACCCCAGCACGCCACCGCGACGTCGAGTGTTCTCGGGCTGATGAACTGATGTTGGTTGTGTCAATGCGTTGCCTCGCGTTCGAAAGGGAATGTGGAGCCACAGAATGTGCTCGTGTCCTCATCATGACCCACCGACATGTGTTTCCTGTGTACAGGGCAAGGTTTCGGACCCGGGAGTCGAATCCGCACTCTGCGCGATACGGTGAACAGACACGACAAACGCTGGAGGCATTCATGGGTGCGGTGATTTGGGACGTCGCGCTCGTGGTCGGCGTGACTGTCATTTTCATGGCCATTCTCGTCGCCTTTGCCCGCCGCATTCTCGGCGTCTACATCGGAATCGGACGCCTTTTCGTAGCAGGCCTCCTCGGGGTCGCGGCCGAGGTCGGATTCGAATCCCAAATCGTGTGGGGAAAGCAGGAATACACCCTCGCACTTCTTCCCGTTCAAATCGGGATCGTGTTTTTTGTTGCAATCGCCTTCCTCGTGCTCGCCGAGCTTCTCGTACCGGCGGGTTCCCTT
>CALMSL010000209.1 GCA_937872445.1 uncultured Microbacteriaceae bacterium
GTGGAGTCGCGGGCATACAAATCGACCTTGCCGTCGCTATCGAAGTCCTGTCCCCCGAGAAAGTCTCCGGCACCAACATTCTGGTCTGCACCGTTTGGTGGCCCGAACCAATCGCTGAAATAGAACCAGAAATTGCGATTCCCGTAGGAAGAACATGCGTCGCCAGTTCCAGGATAGCTCGCCAATGACGCAGCATTTGGCTGGTACGGCGTGTAATTGTAAAGAGCGGCTGTTGCGTTGTTCTGAATGTAGACAGCGCTGGATCCGCATGAGGAATTCGGGTTATACCTGATGTTGTTCCAACCAGGTTGATAGGAACCCCACGGGGTAGGAGTGCTATATCTCTTGAACTGCCAAGCAGCGAGGTAGACCTGATTGTAGAAGCCGGCTTTGCTGGAGTCGCAAGGTTCTGTGTCCGGGCGGGCATATCCCATGGCATGATCAAGGCTCCATTGGGACGGGTTCGTTTTAGTGACGAGGCCCATTTCCTTCTGAAGCGTCACGAGCAGAACCTTTGCGCTAACCCCACAGGCTTGCTGCACCTTGTAGATCATTCGGGAAACCGGCTCGTTTGTGGCACCAACGTAGGCATTGCATACCGTTCGGTCCTTTGGCCGATCGTATGTATCCTGGGTGAGCACATTGAGACAGAGCGCATTCTGGCAGGTACCGATCTTGGCAGAAAGAAAGGCCTGAATACCTGCCTCGCTCATCGCCGCACGATCGTAAAACAAATCGTCACTGATGATGTAACCAGGATCAAACCCAGTGCTACTTGCAGCGACTGCCTTTTGCGGTTGTTGTAAAGCGACGACACCCACTGCCATTGTCGCGATGACAACGAAGATCGCTAAGAATCGCATGCCGCGCGTACGCGATCCCAGCAATCCTTGATTCCCACCCATCATTGCCTCTCTTCGGCCAACACCCCTGTTAAACCATAAGCGACCCCTCTCAATATGACTGTATTGAGGCCCATCAACGTAGCCGCCAATTTTGAAGGCAATGACCAGGCAGGCAGGGAGAGAAGCCCACTTGCCAGCTGTTGAGAAGGATTCGCCACAACTTGGACTCCGGTATCGTCGCCTCAGAGCCGCCGTCCGGATCGTAGTTGTCTCCACGCCTTTCGAGCGGCCAGCGCTGCGGAAATCGCGGCTCCCTTCGTCACGCCACTCGCAGTGCCGCCGAAGACGGTCCGGTTGACCCAATCATCGGCTGCTTCATCGAGGTGCGCTGTCGGATCCAGAATGGCTCCTCGTTTGCCTTCGAAGAGCGGCAACTCGTCCCACGGCGACATCATTGTGGTGTGGGTGCCCTCGTCGCGGCCCGCATACGTCACCAAATTGACATTCGGCGATAACGTGAGGCTTCGCTGCGACCACATGCTCGCGATCCAGCGATAGGCCCAGGTCGAAATCCGACCTGCCTTCGCGTCGGCAAAATTGAGCTTCCACCTCAATGCTGATGCCGTGCTCCCAGTGACACTCGCCAATTCACTCGTGTCACAATTCATGGCCCAAGTGAGGTCATCATCGTAGAACTTCCAAGCCCGATCCCAGGTCGCCCACGCGATGGACTCAGGGTAGATAGTGAGTCGGCTGGATTCGTTTGTGTTGGACAGCACGGTAGGCGGTACGACGTTGTAGCCGGAGATGTGGGCAATTCTTTCCTCCGTGCGATAGTGATCGAGCATGTGTTCTGCGTAGGGAAGAAAGTCCGGCCCAGGTAAAACGTCTTCCTCCATGACGACAGCCTGTCCATGCTTGCAGATCGCCCAACTCACCGCATCGACCACCGCAGCGCGAAGGCCGAGATTGCTCGGCCGAAACCGCACCGCGATGTTATCCGTCCAGTCGATCTCACCGATCGCTGCTTGGACGGCCGCGACATTTTTCGCATCAACCTCATTGCCGGGCTTGGGGCCGTCAACAGCCACCATGATCTGGTGAGGCGAAAGTGGTCGTAGCCGTTCAATGAGATTACGAACTTTGTCGGGGCGGTTGTAAGCCAGGATGAGCAACGGGGTTTGGCGCACGAGTTTCCTTGGAATCGGTAGTCTAGAAAGGCACCGAGCGACAAACCTGCAGCCGGTTATTTGCTGGACGACCTAAGGATACGGCCTTGAGAGCAGTTATCGTCGGACTGGGCTATGTTGGGCTCCCTCTCGCAAACGCCGCTTCTCACGCAGGAATCGATGTCGTCGGATTTGACGTGAATCCGCGAACAGTTGACGGTCTGGCATCAGGAAAGAGCCACATCGATGACCTAAGCGACGCAGATATTGCGAGTCTGCTCGCCAGCGGCTTTCGAGCCACGAACGATCCGGCTGAAATTGCCGGGGCAGACATAGTCGTCATTTGCGTTCCAACACCGCTCGACAAGGCCGGTCGTCCGGACCTCGCAGCGATAATTTCTGCGACCAAGTCGATTGCGGTAAACCTGACACCCGGCACCACCGTAGTGCTGGAATCGACAACGTACCCCGGCACAACGGACGAGATCCTGAAACCCCTACTCGAAGAAGGCGGTCGGGTGTGTGGCAAGGATTTCTTTCTCGCCTTCTCGCCTGAGCGCATCGACCCAGGCAACGAAAAGTACACGATCACGAACACTCCCAAGATTGTCGGAGGAGTCACGGAGCAGTGCACGGCGAACGCGACCGCGTTCTACAGTCAGTTCGTTTCCGAAGTGGTAACCGCGCGCGGACCACGGGAGGCCGAAACCGCGAAGCTTCTCGAGAACACCTACCGGCACGTCAATATCGCCCTCGTAAACGAGATGGCCCAGTTCTGCCACGCCATGGGAATTGACATTTGGGATGTCGTTCGCCTTGCAAAGACCAAGCCTTTCGGCTTCCAGTCGTTTTCTCCCAGCGCGGGTGTCGGCGGCCACTGCATCCCGATAGACCCCAACTATCTCGCCTACAAAGTGAGGACAGATCTGAATCGTCCGTTCCGTTTCGTCGAACTTGCCGAGGAAGTCAACCAGAGCATGCCGACGTTTGTGAGCCAGCGCCTTCAGGACATGCTGAACGACCAATACAAGTCAGCACGAGGATCCAAAGTGCTCCTGTTGGGGGTTGCCTACAAGGCGAATATTTCTGATCGCAGAGAGTCGCCTGCCGTTCCGCTGGCGAAGAAGCTGCTGGCAATGGGTTGCGTTCTGCAGTATCACGACCCCTTTGTTTCGAACTGGACGGTCGATGGCGAGCCGATTGATGAAGCAACCGATCTGGCTGCGGCCTGTTCTGCCGCCGATGCCATCATCATTGTGCAGGCGCACAAGTCGTATGTGGATGAAACGGCACCGATAGTTCAATCTGGAACTCCAGTGCTTGACGCGACTGGCAGGTTTACGGGAAAGAACGTGGCGCGCCTCTAGATCGGATTCCATCCCTACCTTCTCCGACCGCCAGAAAGCACAGAATGCCCATACTTCGCGCATATTGCACGTACTTCGACAGTGGCTACTTGCCGCGGGGCATTGCGCTCATCGAATCGCTCCGCAAACATGGCGATGACTCACCCGTATGGGTACTCGCACTTGACGACGGGGTGGCCTCGTACTTTAGCGAGACACCAATTCACAATGTACACGTGGTGACGGTCAAGGACCTTGAGAGTGCCGAGCCAGCCCTTGCGCCATTGCGGGCGAGCCGCTCGGTTATGGAGTATTACTTCACGTGCACCCCACAACTGACCCGGTATGTCATGGGGAAGTATTCGGATCCGTCGACGACAGTAATCTATTTGGACGCCGACCTTTACTTTTTCGATGATCCGGAACTTGTACTCGATGCATTGGGCGACGGCTCAGTCGGCATCATCGAGCATCGTTACCCTGACCTGGTCGCGAACAAGCTCGCAAAGTATGGGCGATTCAACGTGGGTTGGGTCGGGTTCCGGGCCGACAAGGCAGGGCACGCGTGCCTCGAATGGTGGGCGGCGCGTTGCCTTGAGTGGTGTTACGACCGACCGGAAGCCGGTAAGTACGCGGACCAGGGCTACCTCGACTCATTTCCGCAGTTTGAGGGAGTTCGAGTACTCGAGTCACTCGGGTTTAACCTCGCACCCTGGAACACGAAGGGGCGAAAGCTCGCGCACGACACCAAGACAGGTGTTGTCATCGACGGAACCGACCCACTCGTATTTTTCCACTTCCACGGGCTCCGTCGGGTAAGTGGCTGGTATGTGACCGGCCAACTCGTCTACGGTGCGAGATTGAATTCGACGCTTCGAAAGCATGTTTATGAGCCTTACCTCAAGCGATTGGAATCCGCGCACACCGCAGTTCTCGCCGCCATGGAGCCAAGGCAAACGAGCTCACGAGGCCGTGGATGGCGGGGGATCTTCAGCCGCACTCGCAAACGAACTCTGGATATCGTGACGATCGCAACAGGCAATGCCATCTCGGTCCGTCAGCTTTCTCAGCGCTAGTTCTGTTTGTCGCGCTCCCCCCGGATGGCACTGTGGAGCATTTCGGCCATTCGTGTTTTCGCGAGAAACTGCCCAAGCCACGTGAGTAACACGCCAAACCCCGCCACAGCCCACGGATATGTAGGAATACCGTAGCGATCAATGGGCGAATTCGAGGCTGCATAAACCGCCAGGAACGCCAGTGGCATGGAAAGCAACAACAGCAGTGTCCACCTTCGTCTCACAGCAGACAGAAAGTAGGCCAGAAGAAACCCCAGAAACGCGGCGTTGTAGAGCGGTGACGCCCATATCGATACCTTGGCAAAGAGGTAGTGGAAAATAGGCGACGGATTCGAGATGGATATGAACCCTACTGCATAGGACGAGTATGGTTCATCCTGATAGGCCGTGTCCCACTGCGCCGCCCACAGATCGGGAATCGCCAAATCAGTCAGAAACAGATCGTTTTCATGGACGTATGGATCGATCGTTCCCATATGCATGAGGGCAAACATTCGAGCTGTCATTTCCTGCACCGTCGGGATACGCGGGACGCTGTCCAAAGGTTGAATTACCGCATCAAGCCGCGGTGAGCTGTGCGCGACGGGCGCCTTCACCGCTTGCCATCCTGCGTAAACCTGTGACCCGGCTAGATAGACCAGAGCGAACAGGACAAGCATTCCGACTGCAATCAGGACTGCACGCAACACTTTGCGGGTCCATGATGCGGCTTCCCTTAGCTTTGCTGGTAGTGATGGCCACAGGACAAGCGCGACGGCGGCTGTGACAGGAACCAAGCCGAGGTACAGCCAACCGATCGACGTCCAGATTTCTACAAAGTAATTGACAATGATCAGGACAAGCAGTACCGGACGCGGCAACCAAGCTGGACGGTGAAGTGCCCAAAATATCCCGAGCACACTCAGCGCCAGTTGAAGCGTAAACAAGGCCTGTTGAAGAACTAGCGCGCTGTAAATCAAAAACATTGGATTAAGCGTCAGGAGTACGGTCAGAACCACCTGGAATACTGTGACGTGATCCTGTCGCAGAATTTTTCTCACGCAATAGAGTGCGATGAATGCAGAGGAGCCCAGGAAAGTCGCTTGTACCGCAATCACCAGCAGCCCGCTGCTGCCGAACAGGTGCAGGACGGTGAGAAGGAATGGGTAGCCCGGTTCCCGGAACAATGCGTAATAAGTAGAAAATTCGCCCTTGAATAGTGCCTTCGCACTGGCAACGTAGAGTATGCCGTCGGGAGTTGCTTTGATGGGGATCGCATTGACGGCGACCACGACGGTTGCCGTGACGATAATGAGGAACGCTACTCCGTAACTAACCCTCTTTGAAGCTGCGTCAGCGATCCAAAGCAACGTGCTCTTGATCACTGCCACCGACTAACGCTTAGGCTACGGAATTCTGCATAGTCGTGAATGTAATCATCAGCGTCGTAAGGGTCCGACGCAAGGACGACGAGAAGCGCGTCTGATGAGTAATGGTGTTGAGTGCCCCAGATGAGCGCTGGCATGTATAGGCCAATAGAAGGGCGATCAAGCACGAATTCCTGCTGTCGGCTCCCGTCATCAACAAGTGCCGTAACCGAACCACGCACACACACAAGGAACTGCTCGCACTTTCTATGGGCGTGAATACCCCGGGCTTCCGTTGCCGGTACATCGTGAAGAGTGAAGATTCTTTGTGCCGTGAAGGGGAGAGAATCTGGCACCTCACCGACAATGACAGTACCGTTATCCCCCACGATCTCATTAAGTTCAATGAGCTTTACGCCACCGACATTGCCAGGCCCAACTCGCATCATTGGCCGCCTATGTGCTGAATTACCACGCAGATCCGATCAACCTCTGAATCCGTCAACTCCGGGAAAATTGGAACGGAGAATATGGTTTTGGCCGCCTGCTCAGTCGCCGGCAGCGACAGTCGCTCCGGCGGGCGTGATGGAAACTGCTGAAGGTGATCCGGGACCGGATAGTGAACATCGGTACCGATACCCCACTCGGTGAATTTGGCTCTCACTTCATCTCGATCCGTAGATGCCAGTACCGCGAGATGGGAAATACTCGATTCGGAGGCGGTTCCGACCACCCGCAAATTCATTGAACCTGCTTGTTCGTAGCGTTCGTGAATGTGGCGACGTCGCTCATTATACGAATCGAGATGTGGAAGTTTGACCCGCAGGATTGCCGCCTGCAATTCGTCCATACGACTATTGCGGCCGTGGTCATGCACGATGCGGTACTTGGTGCCCCAGCCATACTGACGCATCTTTCGCACGGAATCAGCAAGCTCGGAATTATTGGTAAACACAGCTCCCCCATCCCCCAGAGCTCCTAGATTCTTCGTGGGGTAAAAGCTCGTGGTCGCGATGTCGCCAAACGTGCCTGCCGCCTTGCCGCCGTCGCGAGCTCCGAGAGCTTGGGCACAATCTTCGACCACCGCTATTCCCTGCCCTCGAGCAATGCCCGCTATCTGCTCCACAGGAGCCATCGTTCCGAACAGGTGGGTAACGACAACAGCTTTTGGCTTCGTTCCCAATCGCTTCAGGGTTTCGCCAAACGTCGCTGCCGTCATCTGGAGCGAGATTGGATCCACATCACTGTACTCCAATCGTGCCCCCAGTAACCTGGCCGCCACCGTGGTGTAGCCACCAGCGTTGGCAACGGTCACGACGCCGTCACCATTCGCCACTCCGACGGCCGCCAGCGCGAGTTCAAGTGCATCAGTCCCGTTGCCGAGCAATACGGCCTCACGAGCATCAACAAAATCAGCGAGCTCTTGCTCGAAGGCGGCATGCTCCGGACCCATGACATACCAGCCGCTCGCGATCACTTTTGCGATGGCGGCATTTATTTCATCCCGGATCTCTTTTGGAGCCCGCGAGAGGTCATTGAAGGGAATCTTCTCAGGCGAGTTCATGTGTCCTGGTCAACTCCCTAACTGTGACAGTCACGAGTGCCGCAAACGCCACCGAACCGACTATCCACACAAACATGGGTGAGAACGGGATGTCCCACCACCATTCGATGTTCGCGTCCAGGTTCCACCCTTGCTTATCGATCCCGGTGATGTATCTGCGCATGTTGATCTGCAACGCTACAGCCTGCGCGATCGACAGACTCAATATGATGAAGACCACCTGTATTCTCGAAAATTTTAGACGCGCCTTCGCTACGGAGAACATGGCGAGTCCGGCGAAAACGACGATGAGAGGCAGGAGGTACCGCGGTTGCACATTCTCCGGGACCACATTGCCGCCCTTTACAAGGACATAAGTGGGAAGAATCCACAGCGTCAGGGCTGCCGCGACGACGACGAGAGTCTTTCGCCACGATGTTCGGGAAAGGCCAACGAAGGCGACGGCGACAAAGGTTGCAACGGCGCTCACTTCAACGATCGCCGGCATCGTTGTGTCAAGCCAACCCAGGCCAGCTCCCCCGAAGGCCCCGGTCCACAACGACTGGACACTCAGCAAGTTGTATGCGATCAGCGCAAATCCAGTCAGCTGACCCGCAGCTGCCGAACCGGTGCCCGAACCCAAACCCGACGATACGACAGACGATTGCTGGGAGGACAAGAAAAACAGGATGGCGATGGCGGACATGATTAAGGGAAGAATTGCGCTCACGAAGTAGCCCTTGTCCCGCCGAAAGGTCAGAATTCCGACTGCGATGACGCTGAGCACCACGTAGATTCCGGCGTCGCCACGAGAACCTGCCGCCATGATCGCCGTGGCGGCAAAAATGGCTCCCAGTGCGACCTTTCGTCTGCCAGAGGACTCGAAGTACCCCAAGAGTGCCAACCATGCCGAACCGACTCCGATCAGCGCCCAGGCGCTCGGGTTGTTCGATGCGATGAGGAATAAGCCCAGAGGTACCGTGGTGATCAGCCACGCCCAGATCAAGGTCGATCGTCGTTCAATGGGTAGCAGCCAATACAACAACCACGTCACACCGACGAACAAGAGTGCATTGATGATACGCATCACCAAGACAGAGGCAAGGATGTTGCTACCCACAAATAGGTTCATTGCCGAGTAGTACATCGGCGGATAATTGTTCGCGAAGCTGCCGCGATCGGTAAGCACCATAGCGTTTGAATTCAGGTCGAATTCGGTCTGACACTTCGCACTCTCCGTCGGTCGCATCGCGAAGCACGGCGCATAGTGAAGCGCTTCGGGTACATACCTGTTGTTGTTCTCAGTTCCCAATTTGCATTCACCAGGTTTGGCGCCGCCCGCACACCAGATGCTGGCAAGGTGAAAATCGTCGTCTGGGCTGGACCCCATAGGTGACGCAAAGGACCATGCGGTGAGCGCAATCAGGGCAAGTGCCGGCGCCAGGTAGAACAGTCGAAACCCCGAGAATTTGCTCACTTGCAATTGTGCTCCGACTTCTCCTCCAGCTCGAGAGCGACTTGCTGCACTACCTTTCTTAGTTCATCTCGCGTGCGTGCCAGCTCCAGGCTCAATTGCATAAGCAACAGGAGCACGATAAAGAACCCGGCGACAAACAGCAGGTTGACGGGCTGTGATATCCCAAAAAAGCCGGATATGGCATCCAATATGCCGGGAAATACCGAGAGCACAATGGCAGCCACCGCGGCAACCAGCCATATCACGGCGTACTTTTCCGGCAGAAAGTAGAACCGTAGGAGTGCGAGAACGATGAGGAACATGATGACGGAAAGAATGATGGAAAGAATTTGAGGACTCATTTTGACTTGACCACTTTCTTTCGGTTGATCACACTCGGCGGTGCGCTCCTAAATGCGGCGAGGACCAGGATCAGAAAGATCCGACCCGTGTACATTGCAGCTTTCAGAATCGACTGAGACGGGAGACCACCGGCCCGCTCGTTCATGGTCACAGAAACTTCCCTGACCGTGAGCCCTTGCCGCGAGGCAAGAATGATCGACTCGACGGTGTCCCCCAACCATTCAACGGGGTAATGCCGCGAAAACAGCTCAATCGCCCGCGGGCCGGCAACTCTAAACCCCGAAGTCACATCGGTAAGGTGGGTTCGTGCGTAACTGGACACGACCCACGAGATGGCCCGCTGGGCGCCTCTTCTCGCAAAAGTGGTCTTGAACTTTCCTCCGCCAGCAAAGCGACTTCCGACGATGACATCGGCAACCCCAACCTGTTCAAGCAGAACGCTGAGAAACTCTGGTCGATGCTGCCCGTCCGCGTCCAGCTGAACGAGTGCTTCGTAACCATGTTTGGCGGCAAAAATGAAAGCCGTTCCCATCGCAGCGCCAACACCAAGGTTGATCGGGTGCCGAATAACTCGAACGCCCGCATTCCTGGCGATCTGCGAGGTGGAGTCCCTGGAGCCATCGTCGATGACGATCACATGGTCAAGTGGGTGGTGGCGCGCAAGATCCTCCAAGACAGCGCTGATCGACTCCTCCTCGTTAAAGGCAGGGATGGCAATAAGAGTCTTCATCACTGTTCCTTCACTCGTGGTCGAATGACATGAGTTTCACATACTCGGCGACCATTGGTACCGACTTCCGCAAGGACTTGAAGTCTCCCGAAGCTGTAATTCGCCCTCCCTCGACAACGTGGACAACATCGGAATGCTGCACTGTGGATAACCGATGGGCAATAATTACAACTGTCACGCTGTTCTTCAACTTCGCAAGGCTTTCGGAGATGAACGCCTCGGAACCCGCGTCAAGTCCACTTGTCGCTTCATCGAGTATTAACAGGCGGGGCCGGGAATATAGCGCTCTGGCCAATCCAATTCGCTGAATTTGCCCACCGCTCAGGGCATCTGCTTGTTTCCCGACAGAAGTTGACGCACCATCCGGTAGTGAATCCATGAAATCGCGCAGAAATGCAGAGTCAATGACCTCGTTGAGCAAAGTGTGGTCAATGTCCTGAATTTCAATGCCAAGGGCGATGTTCTCGGCGATAGTCCCCGAAACGAGTCCAGGACGTTGCGGAACATACGCCACCGCGCCTGGCACTATCTTGCGAAGCTCGTTGGGTTCAATCCCACCCAGCGTGACAGATCCCGAGGACGGGAGGATGAGCCCCAGGGTGAGGTCGACCAAGGTCGTTTTCCCTGCTCCAGATGGCCCAATTACCGCGACGTGAGCACCCGGCTCCACGTTGAGGGTCACGTCGTGGAGTGTGTCGTGATCGTCGCCCGGATATCGAAACGACGCCTTGTCAATGGAAATTGGCAGCCCGTCGCTGCGGTCGAGCGAGAAAGCAACCGGCCGGTTGTCCTCGACGTTCTTGGGTACGTCGACTTCACCCCGGATTCTGGAGCGCAGGAGAATGTCCTGAGAAAGGGCCCCGATTTCGACATTTTGCTTTATCGACGCTGCCGAAGCCTGGAGAGGAAGCAGGGACGCCATAATGCGCACACCGCCAGTCAGGAACACACCAACGGTCGCAATGCCGGTCGCGAGCTGACCGGAGAAGAATTGTTGTCCAACAAAAATCACGACGCCAAGAATCAGTGCGGTTTCAACGACATACCGGGGCATCGCGCCAAGATTGGTGATCACCGGGCCGCTTTTTGCTAAACGCATTCGCGACTTGTAAATCCTGTCGATGAACAAATCCTGCTTGGCAATCACGGATATCTCACGAAACGTATCAACCGTGTCGCTGACGGCATTGATGGTGTCGACAGACCCGACTGCGGCATCCTGGCCAGCAAGCTTGAGGCTTCGCCCAATAACCACCTGAATGATGATGACAACTGCACCGAAATACAGCAGGGCAAAGACCGCTGCAACGGGGTCGACAAGAAAAAACGCGCCAGCCACCACAACCAGCAAGAACGACTCGGTGAAAATCGTCGCGACGTTATTGAGTATTCCCGTGAATGCCGCGTAGGTCGATGTCGTTATGGCGTACTGGAACTCAGCCTTTGAATAACGCTTGGCATCATCCAGCGAACCACGAAGCAGGAATTCGGCAATGATCTTCGCATTTCTCGCCTCCACTTTGGCGACAGAAAACGCTAATGCCCTCGCCAGAAAAACTGCGATGAGTGCCTTAACCACGAACACCACGAGAACTCCGACAACGAGCCAGAGAATTTGCTCATTACTCAGGCGAGGGATCGACAGACCCATCAGTTTGGTCGGCTCTTCACTTCCCGCATTACCAATTTGCATAGCCGCAACGCTGCCAATGAATCCGATGAGCATGATCCCAAAGACATCGAGGAAACCGGTCAGCGCCCGAACGACAACGAGGCTGAAGTAGTTGAACCGTTCGCGGCGCGTCATGAAACCTAGCGCAAGGCGAACGACAGCGTACATAACTCTCAGACCGATTTGGTGATGAACATGGGCTAATTTGCAGGGCCCGCTGACGGCGTTTGAGTCGCCTTGAACCACTCGAATGTTAGCTGAATGCCCTCGGCGAGGCCAACCGAGGGTGCCCACCCAGCAGCGCGGATACGACTTGAGTCCAGTAGCTTTCGTGGGGTTCCATCGGGATGCAAACCATCCCAGGAAATGGTCCCGCGGTATCCGACAACCTCAGCGATTTTGGTTGCGAGATCGCGGACGCTGATCTCCTCGCCAAACCCGACATTGATTGGGCCCGATTCATCGTAGTTTTCCAGGAGGAAAAGGCACGCATCGGCCAGATCGTCAACATACAGAAACTCGCGAAGCGCGACGCCCGAACCCCATAGCGTGACATTGGCAACCCCGGATTCTGCAGCTTCGTGAAACCGTCTGATTAACGCAGGAAGAACGTGGGAGGACTCGAGATCGAAGTTGTCGCCGATTCCATAAAGATTTGTCGGCATTGCGGAAATCCAGTGATGCCCATATTGGCTGCGATAAGCATCGACCAGTCGAATTCCCGCAATTTTCGCGATGGCATAGGCATCATTCGTAGGCTCCAGGGGGCCAGTAAGTAGCGAGGACTCGTGGATTGGCTGGTCTGCGAACTTGGGGTAAATGCAGGAGGAGCCAAGAAAGAGAAGGTGAGGAACCGCCACCTCGTGCGCAGCATCCAACAGATTAGACTGGATCTGAAGATTCTCAGTGAGGAATTCCACGGGGAACGCGTCGTTCGCCCCAATTCCCCCAACTTTTGCCGCAGCGACGACAACCGCATCGGGCTTCGTTTCTTTCATGAATTCGAACACTGCGTCTCGATTGGTCAAGTCCAATTCGGCTCTAGTC
>CALMSL010000210.1 GCA_937872445.1 uncultured Microbacteriaceae bacterium
CGCGAGGTTCGGCTGGCCGTAGGCGAGGGAGTTGGTGCCCACGAGGCGCACGGTGAGTTGGAGGCCGGTGATCGCAGCGACGCCCGCCTTGGTCTCCGTCGGCTTCGCGGGCACGTAGCTCTGCACCGCGGCGATGATGTCGTTCTTCATCGACTCGCGGAACGACGTGTCGGTCGAGGTTGTCGGGTCGATGAGCGCGAACCGATACCGCTGGTCCGGCGCAGCGCCGAGCGTTGTCGGGCCGGTCTCCGTGGTCGCTGCTGCGGCCGTCTGGATTCCGAGGATCGGGTTGACGATCGGGCCGATCTTGTCCCAGTTCATCCACGCCAGAACACCGGCGATGGCGAGGACTGCGATCGCGGCGAGGAACTTCTTCATGGTCGTGCTTCCTTTCGAGTCAGGCGGCCGCGGGCTCGACGTGAACGCGGCGGTGGGTGCGGGCGATGAGGCGGATTGCTTCGACGTTCCGGCGCGCGATCTCGCGGGACCGGATGCGGATCAGGATCCGCGGCGCCCCAGTCCGGCGCAGGACGCCCGCAAGACTCTGGGTGCCGTCCTCCCTCTCAGTCACGACGAGGCGGACCTTCACGTGGTTCGACTGGAGCTGACGGACGACGTCAGTGAAGATGTGGTCCCCGCTGCCGATGTACGCGACTCGGAACTTCTTCGAGTGCCGGCGCGGGTCGATAGCGCGGAGCAGAGCCGCATCGGCACCGTCAGGCCCATTCGATCCGACGGCCCAGCGCACGTTGGGCCCTCCGATGACGCTCGAGAACTTCTCCGCGGAGCGAATCGATCCAGCCACGATGACGAGGTCGTCGGGGCCGACCCCGGGGCCTTGCTGTCGGTAGGTCTTCCACAACTGCTCGGCGTCCTCCACCGAGGCATTGCTGCCGCCCAGGAGATTCTCGAGATCCAGCCCGTGCAGTGCGGGCTCGCGGAAGCCCGTCACACCCGATGTCTGGGCCGAACGCGGCGATTCAAGCCGGGCGACATGCCATCCCTTGCAGCAGTCGCAGGGGTACGAGTACCAGCCGAGCTCGGCAGCCCTAGCGCCGGCCTGAACTCGCCTCGCCTCACGGAAGCGCAGGCCCTTTACGGCGTCCTGGGCCTGCTCACGCCGTGCGTAGCGGTCATGTCCCGTCTCGGGGCAGGTCGGCACCTTGTGCTGGAGGATGCGGCGGTCCGACCTGCGCCCCGAACCACGGCGAGAGAGCGAGAGGTTGCGCTCGGCCTCATTCAGATCCTTGAGTTTCAATGGTATCTCCTTCGTTGTCTCCGGCACTTGTGGGTGCACGACAAACGACACCAGACTTTCAGACGCGTGTCCGGCTGACGTCAGGCGAGGCTTTGGGGGATATCCGGTAGCCTGGTAGAAATCCGGTAGTCGGGAGGATGAGACCGAACAGGATGGGTGGTGGATGGGGTCACTACTGGAGGTCGATGACGTCGTCACGGACCTGAAGCTGGTACGAGAGCGTGGGGTAGCGCGGACAGAACTCAGTCGTGTCAGCGCACTTGCTGAGGCCATCACGCGCTATTTCCCTGAGGTTGAGCCGAGGTACCAAAAGGCACGCCTACGCGAGTTGCTCGTTCTCGCGATGGCCGAACTCGACGAGCCGCATAAGACCGGGATTGGCATTGCCCTGGGACTCTTGCCGGACTACGACGCGAAGAACTCGTCCTATCGCCGAGAGCACTTCGCGGCGCACTATCAATCGACGTCTGAGACAGTCAGGCGCCGTGATGGACTCGAGAGTCAAGTCTTCGCCGAGCTCGCGCGGAAGATCATCAAGATACTCCCTGGCGACTCATCCTCAGATGGCGGTAATGGGGGGGCTCAAAAGCCCCCCGGAATAGTCAGTCGCGCGGGGCTTCGCGAGGATCTAGTTGGGGGAGAGTTCGTTGACAACCAGTTTCTGGTGAGCCGATCCCCGGCTGCCTATAGAGACTTGATCGGCGAGCTAGAGGCCGCCGCGCAGAGAATTGACAGTTTTCCCAAGCGATTGTCTGTCGTGTTCAAGTCAGACCGTGCTATTACACAAATCGCCACCCAGCGATTCGGGCGAGGTAGCGCCATGATCGAGCCGTACGTCGAAGAGCACATGCTCAGGCGTAAGACCTTCTATGGCAACCTCGCGCGTGGTGCGGTAGTCCGAGAGATCTACGCGGCAGAAGATCTTCGCGAGTATCTCCTTCGCGGACACCACGGCAAGGGAGTTGAGCTTGATCGCCAGGACCTTGCCGAGAGCGTCAGGCTCTGGCGAGAGTGCATGGAGGCATACCCGGACAACTACCTGGTGGCCTTTACATCCGAGAGGATCCCCTTCAAGTACGAGGTGGTTGACTCTCATGCGGTAGTGATGCACGAGGCGATATCCGGAAATGACCGCGACCGCTTGAACGCGTTTGCAATCGTGAACGCCGAGATCGCGGGTGCGTTCTCCCGGGACTTCGAGCTGGTGTGGGAGCGCACGCCTGCCGCAGACCGTAGTCTGGATCGGACCCTCGGTTTCATCGCCGACCTTCATGACTACGAGAGGAGCGGCTAGCATGTCGCACTTGGACAAGTTTGCCCCGGACACGCTCTCTGTTGCCGAGTACGAGCACTGGATCGTCACGGTCAGAGGCAAGCAAGTCACGGCCGGGGATCTGGTCGTGCTCCCTCGAGTTCCTTACGAACGGTTCGTTGAGATCCAACCTGCCGCTGCAATCGAACTTGTGTCAGTACTTGGTCGAGTCGAGGGCGTAGCGCTCGGTCCGCTGCGGGCGGACCGAGTCAACATCGTCGCGGCTATGATGAAGGACCCGTTCGTTCATTTCCATTTCTTTCCCCGATTCGACGGAGCAGTCGATCGATTCGGCGACCGGTGGATTGACGAGGACTGGCCGCGGGCCATCACTCTTCGCGACGTCGACACGAGCCCTGAGGTGCTCGCCCAAGTGAGAGGCTTCTATGCCGAACAGCTTGGCTCGAGCGACTGACATTGGTGACAAGCTTCACGGAATTGAGACCCTGAAGCTGGCGGGGTTTCCAACACCGCCCACCATTTCCCTCGGCTCCGCTCCGGAAGGTTTCCCCGAGTTTGGCGTCGACTCTGTCATTTTCAGACCGAGTCTTACAGAGTCGTTTGATGCAGAGGCCGTTCAGGCGACTTCTGGACTTGTCGACTCACTAGTCGTTCATCGACTTGACTGGCCCGCTAGGCAGCCTGCGGTGAGGCGCATCGTCGAGACTTGGCCCACTATCGTCCAACCCCTCATCTCGCAGTCAGCGGGAGCTATCGCGCACTATTGGTCGGCCGAATCTACAGTGCGAATCGCAATGGCAGAAAGCACGGCACGAATTGCTGAGGGTAACGACGCAGATGTCGCTGGACGGCTGTTTCTGATGGACGATCGTTTTACCACGGGGAAGCGAGACATAGCGCCGCAATACGTCCAGCTGGTCGAAGCCGTTAGGGGCGTGGCTTCTCTCTTCCCCCGACTGCCAATCAATACTTGCTGGGAGTTGGAGATGTGCCTAGACCCTAGTGGTGGCATTACATTTCTTCAGGCTCAACCCTCGACAGCATTGTTCATGGATGGGTGGGTTTAGTGAACGACCAATCTCTTCAATCTGGCAGCAGGGCTGTTGGTCTACTTGTAATCGGTCTAGCGGGCGCCAACGGCGGCGCGTTGCTCGCCGCCCTTGACCGGCTCCGCAATCAGGTTGGGGATGTTGGCTACGGCATTAGCTCACTACCAGTATTCAAGCAGTCACAGTTCCCCTCGGCGGCTGAATTGGTGGTTGCTGGCTGGGACGTGCGAAACGCCGCCGGGCAGGAGCTTGAAGTCGGGAGCGTGACGACAGGGCTGTGGACTGAGGCAGATACCGCCCTGGGAGACGAAACACCGGAGTCACCTACTTGGCGCTCGATAGATGAGGCGGCCGATTATGTGGCGGGTCAGATTCACGATTTCAAGCGCGGGCACTCTCTGCAGAGAGTAATTGTCCTGAACATGTCATCGCCGGCTCGCAGGCTCGGTCGTCCCCTTGCGGACTGGAGCGAGCACGAAGTGTTGAAGGCTTCACCAGCCCAACTTCCGTCCGCGATAGCATACGCCTTAGGGGCTGTGCGGGCCGGTGCATCGTTTGTTGACTTCACCCCGAGCGAAACTCTTGAGTGGTCCGCTCTATGGCGCATGGCAGAGCACGCAGGGGTTCAGCTCGCCGGACGAGATGGCTCTACGGGCCAGACATTCCTCAAAGCCCTAATTGCGTCGGCCCTAGAAATGAGGGGTCTGCACGTAGCTAGCTGGTACAGTACGAACATCTTGGGAAACCGGGACGGTGCCGTACTGATGCTCCCCGGTGTCGATGTAACAAAGCAAGCCGACAAAGCTCATGCGATCGAGAGTATGACCGGGATCGCCAAGGGGGAGCACCTCGTCGACATCAGATACGTCGCCGAGCTCGGGGACTTCAAGGAAGCCTGGGACAGCGTTGTCGCTCGGGATTTTCTTGGCAATCGTGTCGAACTGCGACTCAACTGGAAGGCAGAAGACTCGCCGCTCGCAGCCCAGCTCGCTTTAGACTTGGTGCGCATGGTCGCTGCTGGATTCGGGCATCACTCCGGCTTGCGGCGTGACCTGGCGATCTACTTCAAGCATCCAATCGGAGACGTCGTCCCCAGGTCTCCGATGGAGCACCTAAATGAGCTCCTTGCCGCGAACGGTCACCTCCTCCGGGAGGGTGCAACTAGACGGGATCTTCCCTGGTGAGTGCCGTGGCACGCTTGAGGGAGTCCAAGTTATCCACGTCAAAAAGGTCCGGAACTGAAATCGCGAGGACCGCACATCGATCAGCATGAACGAGCGCGGACATCATTTCAGTGTCGGTTCCAATTGGGTTCGGGATTTCCAGCATTGCCCGTGCGAAGCTCGAGTTCATAAGGCGTGCACCGGCGAATGACTGCCTGCTCCAGGGCGCCCGCTTCCCGTAGTCGACTACGTGGTTGCCGTGGGTGTGCACGTAAATGGGCGCCGCGTCGCCTTCGTCGAGTGGGGAAACTGCAACGACACAGCGTGGCTGGTTGGTCAGAACCAACGGGAGGGCTGCGTCGAAGAAGGACGTCAGCGAGCCCGTGTCGGCGGCGAGATCACAGGTTGTGAGGGCGATCAATGTCGAGGCTGAAGCTGCGAGGAGTCTTCGCACTCCGGGACCAGTGCCGTCACTCGGGGATCGAATTGTTTCCACGGGCGATGCAGTCAGTGCCTGCACACGTTCGGGCGTTGCAAGGTCGTCACCGCCAGCGAGCACTATCGTCTTGTCGGGCGATAGCCCTTCGACCTCGCGCACCACGTAGTCGATTAGATGCCCCGCCCCGACGCGGGCCATTGCTTTATTACCACCGTCGGGTCCGAACATCCGAGTTCCACGGCCGGCGGCCAAGACAGCATGGGTTAGCATCCCGAACATGATACTGGTGCGCGGCGAGGCAGTCTTCGAAGGAGAGGTCGTCGCTCCATGTACTATCGCGAGTCCCCGACGCGGAGCCGTGTACATGTGCCCGGAACTCACTGTTGCTGAGGTGAGACGGGCTCTGGCCGCCGGCGCAGCGGCGATCATCACCGAGAAGGGTGATTTCGCTAGCCATGCCGCGAACTTGCTGCGAAGCGCGCGCGCACGCGGGGCTCCAATCATCTGGATTCGCGGAATTGTCGTCGCGAAGGCCACGCACGTAGTCATTCGCGCAGACGGTACATGTGAATTTGACCCGCTCGCGGAGGTCCGCGTGTCGGCGACGCGGATCGCTGCCCCTGGGATATTCAGGTTCGGGCGTGCGCGCGATGCTTGGGATGCGGTATGCCTCTGGCCGGATCGGCGCTATGCCGAGGATGAGTTCCTCCTGGCAAAGCCGGGTTTGGAGTACGGTGCAAGTGAACTCGCCGGCGCCTCGATCGAAGCAAATCTCTGGAGGGGCCGAGTTTGGTTCGACGCACCGGCTCTGGCGAACGACGAACTCCTGGACTTTGCGCTCGATGAAGAGCGTTCCGTTCCGTATCTTGAGCGAATGGTGGATGATTATTCGCGTGTGATTCGCCGTCTGCAGCTTGGCGACAACTCCATTGAGATCCCCTTTCTGTTCTTCTCGACCTTATTGCCGTTTCATAAGTCATATGGACGAGTTATTCGACAGATATTGGAAGCAGGCACGCCTCTAGCCCGGGTTGCCGAAGATGTAGTTTTGACGAACGGTGTCGTCGAGTGGCTAGACGGGCGAGGAGAGTTCTCCGGGTCTACAAAGATCGCAGGTGATCCACTCTGGAAGGGACTATTCCCGCCCGACACGATCAGTGCCTATGTGTCTGACGCCGAGCAACGCGTCATGCACGCGGTAAGCCTTCTGCCGTCGGATCTGGCGCACTGGGCGGCCTTGGTAGCCGTCGTGAAGGAGTTCAAGATGGTGATCGCAAAGAACCTTTACGCAGGATTTCTCGCCGGAACGTCGCCCGCCGACCCGACTTAGGCTCGATCAACGCCCCACTTCTTCCAGCGCCATCGGATCGGGATCGATCTGCCTCGCTGCTCGTCGGTAGTCTCGAAGTCGAGTTTCGAGTCGGCAGGGTCGCCGTGCGGCTAGAGGACATCGCCGCGACCGCGCGGCTGGCGGGCATCGTGCCGGGGCGCGCGGTGACAGTGCTGGCGGCGCAGATGCACGGCGCGAACGCGGTCGAGGTGACCTACCAGGACGACAACGGGGCGCTCGGGCAGGTCGTGCTGTTCCGTGAGGACGAGGGGAAGATCGCGCTGCGCCTGGAGTCCGGCCGTCCCTTCGATGCCGATCCGCGCAACTTCCGGCTGGCTGCTGAGGCGCAGCGGATCATGCTCGCGGGGCTGCACGATCCGATGCTGGCGGTGGCGACGAGCGATGTGCAGCCGCTGCCGCATCAGATCCGAGCGGTCTACGGGGAGCTGCTGCCGCGCACGCCGCTGCGGTTTCTGCTTGCCGACGACCCCGGCGCGGGCAAGACGATCATGGCCGGGCTCTACATCAAGGAGCTGATCCTTCGGGACGACGTGCGCACCTGTCTTGTGGTGGCCCCTGGCGGGCTGGTGGAACAGTGGCAGGACGAGCTGGCGCTGAAGTTCGGCTTGGAGTTCGAGATTCTTGCGCCCGGCGCGGAGGACACCGCACCGGGAAAGAGCGTGTTCGAGCAGAAACGGCTGCTCATCGCGCGCATGGATCAGCTCGCCCGCAACGAGGTGCTGCTGGAACAGATCGAGCAGGCCGAGTTCGACCTCGTGGTCGTGGACGAGGCGCACCGGATGAGCGCGTCGTGGTTCAGCGGCGAGCTGAAGGCATCGAAGCGGTTCCAGCTCGGCGAGCTGCTGAGCGACCGCGCCCGGCACTTCCTGCTGATGACGGCGACCCCGCACAACGGCAAGGAAGAGGACTTCCAGACCTTCCTCTCGCTGCTCGACCGCGACCGCTTCGCCGGTCCCGGCGACCGGCACGCGCAGACCGGCACCGCCGACGGGCTGATGCGGCGCATGGTGAAGGAGAAGCTTGTCACCTTCGAGGGTCGTCCGCTGTTCCCGGAGCGGATCGCCGAGACCGCCTCCTACCGGCTGTCCCCGGATGAGCAGTTCCTCTATGAGGAGGTCACCGAGTACGTCCGCAACGGGATGAACCTCGCCGACCGGCTGGAGGGCAAGCGGAAGAACACGGTCGGCTTCGCGCTCACCGTGCTGCAGCGTCGGCTCGCGTCCAGCCCGGAGGCGATCTTCCAGTCGTTGCGCCGCCGCACCGACCGGCTGGAGCGCACCCGCGCCGACCTGCTCGACGGCATCCTCGACGCCCCGCCGCGGGAAGCCCCGGCATCGCTGCTCGGCGACGACCCCGACAGCGGCTACTACGACACGGACGAGCTGGACGCCGCTGAGCTGGAGGAAGCCGAGGAGGAACTCGTCGACGCGGCGACCGCTGCCCGCACCGCCGCCGAGCTGGAGACCGAGATCGCCGACCTGCGGCGGCTCACCGAGCACGCCCGCAGGCTGCTGGACTCGCAGCAGGACGTGAAGTGGCGCGAGCTGCGCGGCGTGATCGAGAGCCAGGTGCTCACGACGCCGGACGGCAAGCCGCGCAAGCTGATCGTCTTCACCGAGCACCGTGACACCCTGAACTATCTGGAGCGCCGCATCACACAACTCCTGGGCAGGCGCGAGTCCGTGGTCGCCATCCACGGCGCGGTGCCCCGCTACGAGCGACGCCGCATCACGGCTGAGTTCACCTCGAACCCCGAGGTGCAGATCCTCATCGCCACCGATGCCGCGGGGGAGGGCCTGAACCTCCAGTCCGCGCACCTGATGGTCAACTACGACCTACCGTGGAACCCGAACCGCATCGAGCAGCGGTTCGGCCGCATCCACCGCATCGGCCAGACGGAGGTGTGCCGACTGTGGAACCTCGTCGCCGAGGACACCCGCGAGGGCGAGGTGTTCATCCGCCTGCTCGACAAGATCGAGGAGCAGCGCGCAGCCTACGACGGCGAGATCTTCAACGTGCTCGGCACCTCGCTCGGCGACCTGTCGCTGACCCGCGTGCTGCGCGACGCGATCCGCTACGGCGAGCAGCCCGACGTGCGGGCCAAGATGTGGGAGGTCATCGACGAGGGCGTCTCAGCCGGGCTCCAGGAACTGCTCGACGACGAGGCCCTCGCCAGCGAAGCGCTCGCGCCCACCGACCTGGAGGAGCTGCGCCGCCAGATGGAGGACGCGAAGGCCAAGCGTCTCCAGCCGCACTTCATCCGGGACGCCTTCCTCGAAGCCTTCGACCGTGCGGGCGGTCGTATCGAGCGGCGCGAGAAGGGCCGCTACGAGATCACCCACGTCCCCGCGAGCATCCGCGAACGCGCCGGGCGCGCGCCCGTCGCTCGGCGCTACGAGCGCATCACGTTCGACGCTGCCACCATCGACGTGCCGGGCACACCTCGCGCCGAGCTGCTCGCCCCCGGTCACCCGCTGCACGACGCGGCGCTGCAGCTCGTGATCGACCAGTACGGGCTGGTGCTCGACCGCGGCACCGTGCTTACCTCCGACGCGGTGAGCGAACCGACGCTGCTCGTCGGCGTGCTGAACGAGGTCCGGGACTCCACCGGGCAGACTGTCAGCAAGCGATTCGGGTACTCCGTCGTCCGCGCCGACGGGATCGTGCGCGAGGCCGGCCCCGCCCCCTACCTCGACTACGCGCCCGCCGACGAGCCCCAGCGCGCCGCGGGCACCAGCCTGCCCTGGCTCACCCAGCGTGAGAAGGATGCCGTCTCCTGGGTGATCGCCGAGCAGCTTCCTGTGTTCTCGGCCGACGTGACGACCCGCCGCACGCAGGAGTATGAGCGCGTCCGAGAGCGCGTCGCCACCCGCCTGACCCGCGAGGTCAACCGCCTCTACACCGAGGCGCTGAAGACCGACGCGGACGCCGCCGCGGGCAAGAAGGTGCGCTACTCCGCCGAGACGCTGCGCCGCCGCGCCGAGGAGCTGGAGCAGCGCCGCGAGACCCGGCTCGCGCTCATCGACCGACAGCTCGCCATGTCGCCCGTCACCCCGCGCATCACCGCCATCGCGCTCGTCATGCCCGCGGCCACCGAGACAGGCGCGCCCGGCGACGTGGCCGCGAGTGCCCTCGCCCGCGCCGAGGTCGAGCGCCGCGGCGTCGACGCCGTTCTCGCGGCCGAGCGAACCCTCGACCGCACGCCCGAGGAGCAGGCGCACAACAACCCAGGATTCGACGTGCTCTCCCGGCCCGCCGAGGGCGCGGGCATCTGCATCGAGGTCAAGGCCCGCATCGAAGGTGCCGACACCTTCACCATCACCCGCACCGAGGTGCTCACCGCGCTCAACGCCGCTCCCAACCACCGGCTCGCGCTCGTGCGAGTCAGCGCCAGCGGCGCGCAGCAGGACGAGGTGCGATACATCGGCAACGCCTTCGAGGGCGTCGAACCCGCCTGGCTCACCGACTTCGATGTCGTCTCCCAGAACCTCTCCTGGAACGACTGGCGGGCGCGCGGCGGGGAGCCGTTCTGAGGCGGAGAGCCCGCACACCTCGCTCCGAGGCGAAGATTCTTTCGAATGCCCGCGTGTCGTGCGGCCCGTTGTCGGGGGCCGGTCATACGTTGATCTACTACCTAAAACGCCGCCGGGTGCAACCGCGGCGTTCTCGGGCCTCGTGGATGAGGGCGGAACCTGGAAAGTTCACCCGACTCTAGCGAGACAAGCGGCAAAGTGCCCAAACGGACACGCCGTATGTCGAGCAGCGAGGCCCCCGACCGCCGGACCCGAATCCGGCAGGAAGGAGCCGACAATGACGCTCTTGGACATCTCGATCCGCACCGGCACCGTGGAGCACGCGCTCAACGAGGCGCGCTCGCGCATTCAGGTCACCCCCGAGGAACTCGACGAGGCGCGTCGACGGCGCGACGCGATCGCCGCCGCGCTCAAGCGCGAGTTCGGCGGGCGCACCTACGTCAACGGCAGCATCGCTCACGGTGACGCGCTCAACCCGCTGACCGACGTCGACCTCGGCATCGTGATCCCGGACCCCGACGGGCTCTACGGGCCGGGCCTGCGCGGCCCCGGCGTACTCCAGGAGCGCGCGGCCGACGCGATCCGGCGCGAGCTGAAGGACGAGTACCCGAAGCTGCGGGTCGAGCACCTCAACCGTCGTCGCTCGATCCTCGTGCGGTTCGGTGACCCCGTGACGCCCGGCCAGGCCGACTTCACCGCCGATGTCATCACGGCCATCGACAACCGCACGGACGTGGGGCTCTACATCCCGAACCACCGCACCTGGGATCGCAGCCACCCCGAGCGCCACACCGAGTTGGTGAAGGAGGCGAACGCTGTCACCCGTTCGACGTTCGCTCGCGGCACGCGGCTCATGAAGCACTGGAACCGCAAGCACGACCGGCCGATCTGCTCGTGGAACATCAAGGCGCTCGCGCTCGGCTGCATCATCGCGCCGGTGACCATGACGGACTACATCAGCACCTGGCTGGACTACGCCGTCGAGCAGCTCAGCATCGGCGAGACGCCCGATCCCGCGCGCGTCGCCGGGCCGATCAAGATCAACGAGAAGTTCACGCGGCTCCAGGTTGTCGCCGCGTTCCGGCAGGCGAAGGCCGACTTCGACCTGGCACTCCAGTACGAGCGTGAGGGCTACCCGATCCTCGCACTGAACCAGCTCGCCATCTTCTTCGGCGACGAGGCCGTGATGCCCAAGCCCGACCAGGACGAGGTGAAGCGTGTCGCGCGGGAACGGTGGCGCGAGAAGAACCCGTCGCTCGTGTCCACGCCCGCAGCCACCTCGTCCACGTCCGCCTACGGGGACCGCATCCCCGTGCGCTCGTGGGCGTGCTGATGCCCGACCCTGAGTGGTACGGTGCGGACGCTGCCTGGTTCGTTCCGCTCGAACGCGATGCGTTCCGACTGTTCGGCCACCGGCTCCGAGTGGAGTACGTCTGGTCGATACTGCGCCATGCGAACCCCTGCGCGGTCGAGCTGAGCTGCGGAACGTGGATCGGCGTAGGCTTCGGGTCACCCCGCATCGAAGCGGTGCCGAGACGGCGATACCACCTCGATGGGGTCGATGTCGTAGGACGAACGGAACGAGTTCCCGTCGTCATCGAGTTCCGGCCCCAGCGGTACTTCCCCGGAGGAGGCGTGCGCGACGGCCGCGACTTCCCGGTCGTCTACGCCGGAGCGATGGAGAACTCACCGCACCGCTACGAGGACGGCGCGCTGTGCCTGTACTACCCGGACGATCCTTCCGAACAGCGGTGGACCGCTGAGAAAAGTCTCGCCGAACTCATCGTCCTCGTGCAGGATCACCTCTTCCTGGAGGACACCTACGCCGAGACCGGCGAGTGGATCGCACCCCAGGCGGATCACGGTTTCACCGAGGAAGCGAGGCGCGCCGCATGAGCTGGCTCATCGCGCTCTTCCCGCCTGCGCCGATCACCTGGGACGGGATCGCCACCATCGCGGCCGCGCTCCTCGCAGCGGGGATCATCGCGCTCGGCTTCCTCCACGAGCGCCGCCAACACGCGCGCTCGCGCCGCGCTGAGGCATACGCGGGCGCGCTCCAGGCCGTCAGCGACTATCTCGAAGCGCCGTACCGCGTCCGCCGACGGTCGGGCACCGCGGCGGATCGGTTCGCACTCACCGCGCATGTCAGTGAGATCCAGTCGCGCCTCGACTTCTACACCGCACACCTCGCGCTCATCGCTCCCAAGGTTCTCGACGCCTACACCGCGCTGGTCGCGGCAGCGAAGGCGGAGGCGGGACCGCAGATGAGCGCAGCATGGAAGGCGCGTCCGACTCGACACGACCGGGACGTGCCGCCCGTGGCGGCGGACCCACATCCCCGCCCCCACCCCGCGCGCCGGGGCGGACGGCGGACGCCGTCGCCCGCGCCAAGACGCTGCCCGGCCCGGCCACCGCCAAGGTCGCGATGGCGCCCGTCGATCAGATCCTGATGGAGTTTCGCCGCAAGGCCGATGTC
>CALMSL010000211.1 GCA_937872445.1 uncultured Microbacteriaceae bacterium
CAGCGCATCCGCGGTTCGGATGTTGCTGGCGTCGTGGAGGAGGTCGGCTCTGAGGTGACGCAGTTCGCGCCGGGTGATGAGGTGTTTGGTTCTGCGGATGCGGCATTCGCCGAGTTCGCGGTCTCGACGGAGAAGCGTTTGTTGCCGAAGCCGGCGAATGTTCCGTTCGAGCAGGCGGCGGCGGTGCGGATGGTGGGCGACACCGCGTTGAAGGCGCTGCGTGCTGGCGTTGGCGGGGAGCTGGAGGCGCTCGCCGGCCAGCGCATCCTTGTGATCGGTGCCGCCGGTGGCGTGGGTAGTATGACCGTGCAGTTGGCGAAGCATTTCGGTGCGACGGTGACGGGTGTGTGCAGCACCGGGAAGGTCGATTTCGTGCTCTCGATGGGTGCGGAGGATGTGATTGACTACACGAAGGCCCGGCTCACGGGAGCCTACGAGGCGATCATCGACACCGCGGGCGGCCGCTCGCTGGACGTGCTGTGGAAGCGGCTCGTGCCCAAGGGCCGACTGGTGATTGTGGGTGCGGAGGGCGGAAACGCGTTCCTCGGCTTGCTGGGCCGCAGCCTGCGTGCCGCCGTACTTGGGCCTTTCGTGCGTTCCAAGACCGTCACGCTCGTGGCGGTCGAAACCCCGGATGACCTGGCCATCATGCGCGACCTGCTCGCGTCCGGCGCGATCACCGTGCCCGTCGAGCGCACGTTCCCGCTCAGTGGTGTTGCGGATGCCATTCGGCACCTCGAGGCTGGGCGCGCGATGGGGAAGGTGGTAGTCGTTCCCTGAGACCCTCGATGGGAAGACCAACGGCGAGTTTTTCTTTTGGTTCAGTGGATGCGTTTGAGCACTTCATCCGCAAAATTTGGTGCTCCCGCACGACCGATGCTGACCAGTACTTCTTCGATCGACATTTGGGGGTCGACCGTTGCTTGGGCTTGCTCCCAGAGGCTGTTGAGCACCGGTCGTGTCGCGAGGTCGAGCTGATCGAGTAGGAAATCGTCGGGGGAGGTCGCTTCGATTCCCATTTCGGCCAGGTATTCGTCGGGGAAGTCCCGCAGGTTGGCGGTCACAATTGCTTGGCAGTGTCCGCGGAGTGCGGCCGCAAGCACGTGGTTGTCGTTCGGGTCCGGAAGCGCCAAGCCGTCTTCGATGTGTTCGAGATTACTGACTGATGCTCCGGGAAAGGTTTCGTTCATGTGCCAGATTCGCCGGTCGATGAGTGAGGGGTCGACTCCCGGATGGACTCGGGTAATGGCAGCGCGCGTTTCATCAAGAATCCGGGGCGACCACACGGGCCGAAAGAGTTGTTTCTCTGCGACGCGCAACAACGTGTCTGCAAGGCTTATCGGCACCAGCACGCATGCGTCGAGCACCACAGAATATATGGCCAACTACTTGGCTTTCGCTCGAGCTTTCTTGGCCCGTGCCTGCTTGAGCGCTTTCGTGTATTCGTCAGAAGTGGTGTCGTAAAGGCCCGCCCCGCTGGCTTCCGCCGTCAGCGTGTCGAGCGTGTCCATCGCTGCATGATGCTTTTCTTCACGATATTTCATGATGTCTGTGAGGAGCACTCGTCGATGCCGTCCAGGTTGTTCGTAAGCTATCTCTCCGGTCTCAAGCAGTTTAACTAGGGTTGGCCTGCTGAGTCCCAGGAGGTCTGCAGCTTCCTGTGTGCTGATTCTTTGGGAAAGCGGTGTGATGGTGATCGCATGCCCCGATTTCATTTCGTCAACGACGATTGTGAGTACGCGATAGATTTCTTCGGGCAGCGCTACGCGCTCACCGTCTCGGCCGATGAGCATGGGGCTGGCTAGGCTGGCGGGGAAGCTCTCGATCATCCGGGAGAGCTTGGAGATCGCGTCGCGGTCTACGGGACTTATCGGGTTGATGGCGCTTCGGGACTGTGTGGATGCGGTCATGGTCGGTTACCTTTCCCTTTACCAATTCTCTCGCCAAAACGAAAATAACGCAAATATGCGGAGCTCATAGATGTGGGCGCGTTCCTGATTCAGGAAGCCCATCGGCGCGTTCCTGCGGGGTGGCCTATCAATTGAATAAGTACATGATGTACATCATGTACTTAGCGGGTTAAGCTGTCATCATGTCCTCCACCGCACCCATTCACTACGATTCCTTCACCGAAGCGCGTAAGTCGCTCAAGCGCATCCTCGATTCGGCGGAAGATGGCGCCGTGGTGAGTATCGAGCGCGGCGACAGGGTGACGGTGGTCACCGATCGGGATCGCTTGCGTGACCTTCTCGTTCACGCGGTGCCGTCGACGGCCCGCGTGATCGCGGAGGCGGATGCCTGGGTCATTCTGATCCCGGATTCCCCGTTCGCGGCGGAGGGGCAGACGCTCGATGACGCGCTCGATGACCTGATTGAGAACCTTCGTGACTATGCATCCGAATGGCCGAAGCATTTTGTGTCCGCCCCTAACCACGCGGGCAGCTGGGCGCTCGTGCAGCTCGTGAATCTCTCCACGGACGAGGCTTTGCGGGAATGGTTGACGAGCGGCTCGGAGTGACGGGAACTCCGCTGGTTGAGGGATCGCCGAAGGCGATCGTCTTGAAACCAGCCCGCGATGACCATGAGCGATTTTGCATCGTGGAAGGGTGGTCCCGGTTAACAGATGCGCGTGGCCGCACGGTCTCTCACCACACCACTTTCATTTTCGCGACGCCGCAGGGGGATGTGCTGCGTACCCGCATTTCGCATCCGATCGGTCGCGAAACCTACGCCCCTTCGATGTGGTCGCATATCCTTCGCGATCAATTGGGCGTTTCGGCGCAGGAGTTCTGGGCGTGCGTGCTCAAGGGCGAGCCTCCCAATCGCGGTGCGTCTCAGGTCCCGGATGCCGCGCTGCCGCTGGCGCTCGTCGCGCGCCTGGTGCGTGAGCGTGGCCTTTCGCGAGACGAGATCGCGAGGCTCAGCGTAGAGGAGGCGCGGGAGTTGCTTGAATGACCCCGATCCGCTCCCTGAGGGGCGCGCGGCACACAAGGGCGAAGGCCATTTCTGGCCTTCTCGTGCCGCCAGCGCCGATCGTCGTCTCGACGGTCGGGCCCGTCTCGAAGGGAGTTTCCGTTGTTTCACGACTGCTAGGCCCGAGCTGAGCTATCGCAGTGTCTGCACTCCAAGACCTTTGGCCACGCGTGCAAGCTGATCGTCAAAGGTGGCGAGGGGCGATGCCTCCTGTTGCGCGACGACTAGTACGCAGCAGTCGGGCATCCTGAGTGCGGTGGTGGCGCGCAGTTCGGCGAGGATCAGCGGTTCGTTGGCGCCGGGTTCATGCGCGACGACGCCGAGTGACGTGAGGTCGTCGAACAACTGGGCGCCTCGGCCGGTTCGGACTGCACCGACGAGCACTTCGGCGAGCGTGAGTTGGTGCATCCGGAAGCCTGCGGCGGAGTGCTCTTCGAGGAGTTGGGCGGCACGCGCGTGGTGCGGGTCACTCGGGCTGAGGAACGCGATGACGACACTCGCGTCAAGGACGATCATGCCGGCCAGTCAGCGCGCAGCGTTTCGAGGTAGCCCGGGCCGTAGGCATCCGGGTAGCTTCCTTGCAGGCGTTTGAGTGTCGCCAATCGGATGTCGAGCGCGGCGTCCTTCACCAAGGCTTCACCCCCGGCAGTGATGGTGCGGACGATGAGGCGGGAGCGTGGTTCGTTCGGCCAGTGCTTCGCTGCTTCGTCGAGGGCGCGCGCAACGTCCTCGGTCTCGGTGACCTGGTAGCGGCGACGGGATGTAGGCATGAACAGATGGTACCACCGTGCATTCTGGTGGTGCACCAGCGCCCGGGAACTCACGGTTTCTCGGCATCCGCGGCGCGGTGCTTCTCGCGGTTTCGTTGGAGCATTTCGTCGTGTTGCGTGCAGGCGAGGCATGCGCACGGGCATTCGTGTGGTCCGAGAATTATCGCGTTGCGTGGCAAATGCTCATATCCGATGTAGTCGCGAAAGCTATATCGTGGCCCGCTGCTGAAGAAGCCTTTTCCGTTGGTGAGGTAGGTGCCGAGGCATTCGTAGTCGATCAGTTCGGGGGCTAATTGCAGGGTCTCATTGAGGTGGTCGAATTCGGCCTCGTAGTCGTCGTGGAGATCGGTGTCGAGGTGGGCCAGCGCGTAGTAGACGACAGCTCGGAGTTTGCGCTTGTTCAGCGCTTTCACAATTTGCGGGATGCGCTCCTCGATTGGGCTCGACGCGTCACCGCCCACTTTCGTCAGGTGGAGGTGGCGCAGATTCTCGTCCATGGCAATCACCCACGTGTTCGTTCGCCTCGTGGAACCATGTTTGGCGAAGAGTTTGGGGGCGAAGAGTTCCAACAGGTCGTAGCCCGCTTCGATAATCATGGGGCGATGCTACGGAGATCCGAACGTCGAAGTGCTTGTGATCGTCTGAATTGGGGATAGCGTGCACATCGGTGTCGCTGTGAGGTAGAAGTTGGCCGACTGTGGAAATGCGAGATTTCGTGTTCCTGTTCCTTGAGTTTCTCGAAGGGGAAACGAGATCAGTCGGTCACCATAGGGTGGAAGTAGTTGTAGACGCCGGGGTCAATCGGTTGATCGAAGTGAAGGTGCATGGTGACCACCGACTCCCCGCTGCCCATCGTGGTTTGCACTGCCTGTTCTGCGTGCGCGCGTCCTAAGTAGTAGAAGTCCTTTCCGTCCGCATCATCCTTTTTGGCAAACACGTGAAGGTCGACACCATTGCTGACGATGGCTTGAACTTCGGCGCTGGCCAACGTTCGTCTACTTCGCGTATACCAAAGCATCGTCGATGAGTCGATGATCTCGTCCTCGTATGCCGTGCTTGATGACACTTCATCAGACTTGTGGAGCGTGACGAAGATTGGACAAGTTTTGGTTACTTTGTCGACGCGATAGCCATAGATCGTCGACGACATGTTGGTTGACCATGACAGCAGACGACTGGCATCCTTTCGCGAATATTGACGAGCTGGAGTGAACGGCTCCCTATTGTCATATCGATCGAGGATGAGTCGTTCAGCCGTGCGGAGAAGATCGTCGACTTCGGCTCGAAATGCAGGAGAAGACTGATAAGAATTCGCAAGCCCACGTGAGGCTTGCACGCTCCCGTCGGGGGCTCGTTCGGCGAGCGCGGCATCCTTGTACGACGCTTTCTCGGGCTGCGTACTAAATTCCAGGGTCAGAGTTCGAATGACGCTCTCAACGCGATGACTGTCTACCGGGAGCCCGGTCTTGACAAACAGTGACTCTATTTCAGGCGTCGACATTGGTGAGCCTCGAAGCAGGGCGCCGAGTAAGACAGCTTCGTGGAGCCGTCTCGCATTGAGAACTTCACTAGATATCACCGTGAGAAGGTCAAGTTCTTCGGCGCCCAGCTCGTGTTCGGTCTTGAAGAGTTTCCTGAGAAGGGCAGGGTAATTGCGGAGCCTAGTCGCAAGCACAACGGGGTCCACCGACTCAAAGTGGAGGAAGTCTTCAAGGCGCGGCGTTCGTCCGACTCGGTTGCTTACAGTTTCGATTGACGCCTTGAGATTTTGGAAGCTATCGAGTCTTGAAGTTGCGAGCGACTTAAGAACGCGCTCCTGCGCTATCCGATCAAACTGGATGCTCGATAACCCTGCGATTGCACCACGCTCTTCTGCGTCCACCAAAGCGCGGCGGATTGATTCCTTGTTGAGCGAGTCATCGCCGAATAGCGCGATCGGGATGAGGTAGTTGTTCGCGTAATTGCCAATGAAGTCGATGACGACGACATATTCCTTGCCGGGGGCTTTTCTCAGCCCACGACCTAGTTGCTGAACAAAGACGATGCTGGATTGGGTCTGCCGCAGCATAATGATTTGGTTGACAGTTGGGATATCAACGCCCTCATTGAAAATGTCGACCGTCAGGATGTAGTCGAGTTCGCCATTCTCAAGTCTTCTGACCTGCCGCCCGCGTTCGGCCGCATCGTCTTCGCCGGTGAGCGCAATCGTTCGAAGAAGGCGGCCTCGAAAGCTTCGCTCGTTGAGGCTTCGCGAGAGCTCCTTGGCCTCGTCTTTGCGACTGCAGAAAATGAGCCCACGTGGGCCGACCCCAGCTTGACCGTATCGTCCGATCGCCTTCAGAAGGTGATCGATTCGTTCTTTCTCCACCAGTTGAAAGAGTGGCGTCACGTCTGTCGTTGTGGTGCCGTCATTGAAGGTGAAGTCGGCCACTCCGTAGTAATGGAATGGCGCCAGCATGTCCTGTTTTAGTGCCGCATCGAGCCTGATCTCGTAGGGGACATTGAAGTTAAAGAGCTCAAAAATGCTCTTTCCATCAGTCCTCTCGGGGGTGGCAGAGAGCCCAAGTAGGAAGTCGGGTTTTAAGTGATCAATCAATCGTTGATACGAAGGGGCAGCTGCCCGGTGAACTTCATCAATCAGCACGTAATCGAAAGCGGTCGGGTCAATCTGACTCAGCAGTTCTTCTTTTGAAAGTGTTTGGATTGTCGAGAAGACAAACTTCCTGTCGAGATCACGACTCGATCCGACAACTTTTCCGTACTCACTTCGACCGTTGTGGAGAACGAGGGAGAACTCTTCGATCGACCGGTCAAGAATTTGTTCTCGATGAGCGACAAACAGCACCCGTTGAGGATTGGCCGCTTTAACATCGAGTGCCGCAAGAATCGTCTTGCCGGTGCCCGTTGCTGAGATCACGAGCCCTCGCGCGGCGCCCGAGGTTCTCAACGAAAGTAATGCCTGTAAGGCTTCCACCTGCATCGCATTTGGGGTGATCTCATTCGCGGTCAGTTTGATTGTGTTTGCGTTGTCGCTTAGAAGGAGAGGTGCTGCATCGCTCTTTGGCACCCAATTCAGCGCATACTGGTCAACCCACTCTTGCGTCAGAGGGGTTGAGTATTGAATTCCACTGTCGAGCAGATTTGTGAATTGATCTGAGAGATCACTTTCACGGGCTGCGCTCACCCGGATATTCCACTCGTGATTGGTAACAAGGGCTGGCTTCGTAAGATTTGAGCTGCCCAAGATCGCTGTGATGCCGTCCGGCCGGTTGAATATGTATCCCTTGGGGTGGAATGCGCCTTCCGTGTGCCTGCGAACTTCAATACCGAGGTCACGCAATGCCAACAGTTCCGCGAAAGCATCTGGCGAGTTGAAGCCCAGGTAGTCAGAGGTGATGATTTGGCCAACTCCGACGAAGTCGATCAGAGCTTGTTTAAGGAGCGCGATTCCACCGGCAGAGACAAAGGCCACCGAAAAAGTGAAGGATGACGCGCGCTTGAGTTCAGATCGAAGGGTCTGCAGGACAGTGCTTTCGGCGCTGTTGAGAACCAGCTTCGGGTTTAAGAGCTTAGGTGAGTTGAGACCCTGATCAAGATATCCGAATCCGACGTCACGTCCTAGAGGACCGTAGTTGTCAAATGGCGAGGTAGTCACTGTGCCGCAAATCGACTCATGATGGATCGCACAGCAGGCACATCTGCTGGCGCCCATTCCAGGTTTTCCAAATCTGAGGGGGAAAGCCATTTCACGGCTTCATGCTCGGTAAGGGTGAGGCCGCCGGAGTGGAGTTCGCAATAGAACGTGGTGAGGGTGATTTCCCCGAAGGCGTATTGATGTGTTGTTGAAGTGACCTCGTCGCCGACCTCAATGTCTGCATGAAGTTCTTCGCGAATCTCGCGAACTAGTGCTTCGCGAGGCGTTTCAGCGGCATCGATCTTTCCGCCAGGAAACTCCCAAAGTCCGGGGAGGCTCGACTGCGGTCCACGTTGCGCACAGAGAATCAAGCCATCCTTAATGATTACTGCGCCTACGACGTTGATCTGTTTGAGCACGCTTCACTCTTGCACATCGCCAAACATTGCCCCTGCCCAACATGCAATGGTCTCTGCGAAAGCTGGCCCCCTAAGCGGGGCTACTTGAGCCCGACCGCATGAAATATTGTCGAATTTAGGGAAGAAGTTGCTGCGGGGGAGCGGGATCTAGAGTGCTTGACTTGAGTTCGATCTTTGGTGCGATGGCCGGAACCGTCTTGATGTTTCTTCTGCCGATGGTCTGCGCAATCGGCATCGGACTTCTGTGGGTTGGTCTCGTGAGAAAGCGCTACGGAGTGGCGCTCATGGGAGTCGCTTTTCCCGCCGTAGTTGCGGTGGTTGGAACGATGTTGCGAGAAGCCGCCTTCAACTCACCCGACGCCGCCTCAACACTCCCACTGGGAATGGCCCCGCTCGAGGCAATGATGCCTATTGGATTGTGGTTTGGAATCGGTGTCTTTGTTATCGCTGTGTTGCCGGCGGGCCTCAAGGTCACGTTCGGACGGCGGAAGTACTAGTGCAAGCACCAGCGCCAATGCAGCTACGGTACGCAGGCAAGTGCAGTAGTTGTGAAGTTGCACTGCCCGCAGGAACGACGGCTGTCTACGACCGCGACAGCAAGACTGTGACTTGCAGTGCGTGCAGCTCTGAGCCTGCCTTGGATTCCGCAGACACTCCGCACAGTGCCACGCCGGGTGCTGCGTGGGCAGAACCAGGTACTGCCGAACCGGAGCCGAAACCAGAATCAGTGCCCGAACCTGAAATCTTCGCTGGAGTCGCTGGCGCGTCCGCGAAGCGTGAGTTCGAGAGGCGCAGCGCAAAACGCGAGGCCCGCATCCGCGAAGCGCATCCGAAAATCGGCGGGTTGATGCTTGCCCTAAGCGAGGACCCGCAATCTACGAAGGCGTGGGCTGTTGGCGCAGTGGGCGAGGAGAAACTAGGTCGTCGGCTCGACGAACTCAAGAGTGACAACATTCATGTGCTGCATGATCGTCTTATCCGCGGCACGAAAGCCAACATCGACCATATAGTTGTGTCCCCATTCGGCGTCTTTGTCATCGACGCGAAAAAGTACAAGGGCAGGCCGAGCCTTCGCGTTGAAGGTGGCTTCCTTCGTGAACGAACCGAGAAACTCATGGTCGGCTCGCGCGATTGCACGAAGCTCGCAGGGGGAGTGCACAA
>CALMSL010000212.1 GCA_937872445.1 uncultured Microbacteriaceae bacterium
ACCTGCACCCCGCCGAACGCTTCCTGTTTGCGCTGTCTGGCCTGCCGCAGGCTGCGGTCCACCGCGTCGAGCAGGTCTGCGTTGACCATCGACACTTCGTCGATGACGAGCGTGTCGATTGTGTTCAGAAGTTTGCGCAGCGCCGCATTCTGTTCGATGTCGTGGTCGGCGATCACGCCGATCGGCAGCCGGAAGAGGGAGTGCAGGGTTTGCCCGCCGACGTTCAGGGCGGCGACGCCGGTCGGTGCGGCGATCACCAGCTGTTTGGACGTGTTCCAGGAGAGGTGGTTCAGCAGCGTCGATTTTCCGGTTCCCGCTCGTCCGGTGACGAAAATGTTCTCCCGCGTGCCTTCGATGGTGGCAAAGACGGCGGCCTGCTCGCCGGAAAGCTCTTGCGCGCTCACGAAGATCCTTTGCGTGTCGGATGCCGGCCCAGGCGGTGTTTGAGGAGTCCAATCTATCTTCCCCCACGCGCGCAGCGCGTTCTTTGCGCGCGGGGGCCCGCCTAGGATTGTGGCATGATGCCGCCGCCGGAGGAGTCGCCCCGACACGATCTCCGGCACATCCTGATCATCTGGGTCGTTCTGCTGGGGGTTCTGGTCGGCGCGTTCGCGATGACGGCCATCATCCTGAATGCGACCGTGTTCAGTGCGAGCGGTTTCGTCAGTTCCTACCTGGGCGCGCTTCAACGGCACGACCTGGCGGAGGCGCTGGGCACGAGCGGGGTGCGCGGAACCGCGAATGCGAGCAATGAGCTGCTGACGCCGCGCGCGCTCGGCGACCTTGCGGATGCCACCATTGTTTCGGATGTGGATCAGGGTGGCGGCCTTCACGAGGTCACCTATTCGGCGACGGTGAGCACGACGCTCGCGAACCCGTCGGCACCGGTTTCACGGACGGTGAGCGGTACGTTTCAGGTGCAGCAGGGGGAACCCCGGCTGGGAGTGTTCTCCACGTGGTCGTTCCTGCGGAGCCCTATGGCTGTGCTGTTCGTCACCCCGCGTAATGATGCGTCGTTCACGGTCAACGGGGTCGACGTCACCTCGCCTGCCGGGCCGAGTGTCGGGGCCCCTTTCCAGGTCCTTTCTCCCGGCCTGTTCACCGTCGCACACGAATCGGGCTACTTGACGGCGGATCCGGTGAGCGCTGCAGTGACGACACCGGGGAGCGTCGTTTCCGTGACCGTGGACATCCAGGCTTCGGCCGCCTTCGTCGCCGCGGTGCAGCAACAGGTGGACTCGTTTCTTGACGCCTGCACGACACAGAAAGTTCTCTTCCCCACCGGGTGCCCGTTCGGGCAGGAGCTCTCGAACCGGGTGGAGAGCACCCCCGAATGGTCGATGTCCCGGTACCCGGCGATCACGATCCAGCCTGGCAACGATTTGGGCACCTGGGTCGTCCCGGAAGCTCAGGGTGCCGCGCACCTCAAGGTTGAGGTGAGATCCCTGTTCGATGGGACGCTGTCCACGTTCGATGAGGACGTGCAGTTCGCCCTCAGCTGGGTGATGACGATCAGCGGCGACCAGATCGATGTGCGGCAGCAGTAACCCGATCAGCGCTGTTTTTGCAGCTTCGCGAGCATCTCGTTGTATTCGGTGAGGTCGGCATCGCCGTCCCGTTCCGCCTTGCGGTCGAGTCGTTTCGCCAGGCTCGTGTCGCTGCGCGCCCACATGACGACGACGATCAACGCGAGAGCCAGGGTGGGGATCTCGCCGATGCTCCAGGCGATTCCGCCGCCGATCTGCTGGTCGATAATCGCGCTCGGACCCCACGTTCGACCCATCGCCCCATACCAGTCGGCGGCGAGCAGTCCCGTTCCCATCATGAGCGAAACACCGAAGAATGCGTGGAAGGCCATCGTGCCCAGGAGCACGATGAGCCTCATCGGGTAGGGCGCGCGGTACGGCGCAGGGTCCACCCCGATGAGGGTCTGCACGAACAGGTATCCGCTGATCAGGAAGTGCACGATCATGAACGTGTGCCCGATGTGGTCTTCGACGGCGAACCGGAA
>CALMSL010000213.1 GCA_937872445.1 uncultured Microbacteriaceae bacterium
CGGTCCAGGTCGACGCGGTCCAGGTCCAGGCCGGTGAGTTCGCTGACGCGCAGCGCCGACGCGTAGAGAAGTTCGATGATCGCGACGTTGCGCAGGGCGACCGGGTCGCCGCCCGCGGCGAGCGAGGTGAGCGCATCCAGGATTTCGTCCACCTGTTGACGGGTGAGGACGCGCGGCAGGCGGGAATCCGATTTCGGGGCGCGAAGTCGAGTAGCGACATCCGTGTCGAGGATCCCCGTGCGTCGAGCCCAGTCCGTGAAGCTTCGCGCCGCGGCGGTCCGTCTCGCGAGGGTGGATTTCGCGAGGCCATCCTGTGAGGCCTGCCACAGCCAGTCCCGGAGGAGCTCCAGGTCGAGTTCGCGCATCGCAACGGTTCGGCGTTCGCGCGCGTAGGCGGCGAGGTTGGCAAGGTCTGCCCCGTAGGAGCGGACCGTGTTCGGGCTGAGCCCGCGCTCAAGCCCGAGTTGGGCGAGGAATCCGCGCACCGCCTGCTCGAGATCCATCCCTCCATCGTCCCGCACCGGCGCGGCGGTCGGGGGATGCGAGCCCGGTCAGTCGGAGCTGGCTGCTTCCCGGGAGTTGAACGGCGAGGACTTGCTGGAGAACATCTCCATGCGTTGTTCGGGCGTCATCGCCTCGATTTCCGCCCAGTGTTCGGCGGAGAATCCGGTGACTTCCGCGGTCTCGCCGACCGGCACGATCGAGTGCACGATTTGGTCGTCGTACACGTGCACGAGATTGAACGCCTGGCCAAAGTCGACGCCGGAAAGTATGCGGTCCTTCGCCGTGAGGTCGAGGGTGTAACAGGTTGCCGCGGCCACGGACACGGGGATACCCGCAAAGGTGCTGTGCGTCGAGTAGTGCAGGTGCCCGGCGAGGATCGCGCGGACATCCGTGCCCCGGAGGACATCGGCGAGCCGCTTCTGATCCTGCAGCTCGAGCATGCCCATCGCCTCGAGCAGCGGGGTCGGGATGGGCGGGTGGTGCACGGCGAGCAGGGTGCCATGCGGTGCAGGTGTAGCGAGCACGTCGGTGAGCCAGTCGAGTTGCGCCTGGGTCAGGTCGCCGTGGTGGTAGCCGGGAACACTCGTGTCGAGGGAGATGATGCGCAATCCCCCGATGTCGTACACGCGGTCCTGCGTCTCGTCGGTGGCGTCGGCGTCGAAGAGCTGCTTCGAGTATTGGGGGCGCTCGTCGTGGTTTCCCATGACCCAGATGATCTGGGCCCCGAGCTGCTGTGCGACGGGCTCGACGAGTCCGCGGAGCCGGGTGTAGGCATCCGGTTCGCCGAGGTCTGCGAGGTCGCCGGTGAACACGATCGCTTCGGGTTTCGCGCCGGATGCTTCGAGTTGCGCGAGCGCCTGGCTGAGGTGGTCGTCGGTGGGGACGCTGCCGTAGAGGGATCGTCCGCCGCCCAGGAAGTGGGTGTCGCTGATGTGCGCGATGACGTGGCGGGCTGCCGGGTACTGGCCGAGTTGAATCACCGGTCCAGCATATGTTGCACCGTGTTCAGTTGTCTTCGCTTGCCGTCGGTGCGTCCGTTGAGCCTGTCTCGGCGATCAGCGCGGCGAGGTCTTCGTTGATGAGGGCGCTCATCCGGTTGTCGCGGTTGCGTTTATAGTCGGCATCCACGGGGAGGAATTCGATGTCGAGGTTGCGTTCGATGTTGGCGGCGACTTCGCGCCAGGCGTCGCTGCGCGCCTTGTTGACGAGCTCGGTGAGGTAGTTGTCGTCGACGCTTTGTTGTCGCAGCCGCCGCGCTATTTCCACGGCGACTTCCCTGCGGTGTTCCATGTTGTCGATGTCGTCGTAGCTGTAGCCCTGGGCATCCCGTTCGCTGTTCGGGTTGAGGCGGAATTTCTGGATGAGTTTCGCTAGGTTTTCCGCTTCCGTGTCGGATTCCCGGGCTAGAAGTTCGAGTGCGTCGTGGGCGTCTTTTCGGGAGTGTTCGATGAACCAGGGTTGTTTGTCGGCGAGGATCTTTGTGATGAAACGGTTCTTCACCGCCATCCTGCTCGCATATTCGGTGAGTTGCAGGCCTTCTTCGGTCGCTTCGGCGACGGTGAGGTATTCCTGCGGCGGCAGCAGGGACGCGTCGAAGGGTTTGAGTTTACGGGCGCGGCTGCGACGGCGAAACCACATTTTCATGCACTCCCCATTTGTCGCCTGCCACCGCACTCTCCACAGTTCTCGCTGCGATGCAGGGCCGAATCACCGCGTCGGTCCTGGCTCCGTTTCGGCAGTGACCGCGTCACTGTGTGGTGGACAACGTTACACAGCGGCCGCGCCTGTGGGCACTATCCAACTGTGCTGGAAGTGGGGCACGACGGTCGCGATGTGTTCGAAATCGGAGTCGTAGTGCAGCACTGCAAGTTTATTGGCAATCGCGTAGGCGGCGATGACGGTATCCATCGCGCCGGCAGCTCGTACCAGCCCGCCCTGCCAGAGTGCGTGCTGGATTGACAGAGTTTGCTCAGTGGTTGGCGCAGTCGCACATTCGGCGAAGTGGCCGAGGAGGTCGGCGACCAGGGCATGATCTTTGCCGTTACGTGCCATGAACCCGACTTCGGCTGCAACCGGTGGGCAGAGAAGTATCCTTCGCGCGGTGAATGTGCGCGTGAGCACGGAGAGTTGCCGTCGGATGCTCTCATCGCGGGCGAGTCGGGCGAAAACGCTCGTGTCGACGAGTAGTCCGGAAATCACCGTGCTTCCTGGCCGGGTTTCGTCGTCAGGCATCTCCGGCGGCGACCCCCTCTGCTTCTGGTTCGAGATCGATTCCGGCAAGGCCTTCGATGGCGTCGACGACACGTTCGGTCCATGCCGCATCGTGGAGGGCGAGGTTGATTGCTTCGCGATTGGTCGTTACGCCGAGTGCGCGCTTTGCCGCGGCAAGCAGGTCTGCGTCGACGTTCACGCTGGTCATGGGCATTCGGTTCACCTCCACATCCATCCCGGTTACATATGGATTTACACCAATATTATATGGACTCGGGATGAGGGTCGGTTCACTTCGCTTTCACCCAACCGGATGCGCGCTCCGCCGCACGTCCTTCGAGTTGCATCGCGCCGAGCACGCTCTGGACCGTGGCGATCGAGAGTCCGGACCGCGCCGCGATGTCGTCGACGAGCCGCGCCGACCTCGTGCTCAGCGCATCGGTGATGCGCACCCGCTCGGCGCTGGGTTCGCTCGCTTCCCCTTGCTCAGGTTCGGCATCGTGTGCTGCCCCGCCACCGGGGAGCGGCGCGAGTTCCGCCATGTCGTCGGCGCTCGTCACGCACACGGCATCGAATTCGCGGATGAGCCGGTGGCATCCCGCTGAGGCGGCGCTCGTCACGGGCCCTGGCACAGCGCCGAGCGGCCGGCCGAGCGCGGCGGCGTGGCCCGCGGTGTTGAGCGAGCCTGACCGCCATCCGGCCTCCAGGACGATCGTCGCACCGCTCATCGCGGCAATGAGCCGATTTCTCTGGAGGAACCGCCATTTGGTTGGTGCGGCGCCGCAGGGAAGTTCCGAAACCACCGCCCCTTCGTCCACGATGCGGGTCAGCAATGCCTCATGGCCGCTCGGGTAGAAACGATCGACACCTCCCGCGAGCACGGCGATCGTCTGGCCCGAGCTCGCCAGTGCGGCGCGATGCGCCATCCCGTCGATGCCGTACGCCGCGCCGGAGACAATCGTGTAGCCGCGGTCGACGAGTCCGGCCGAGGCCTCCATCGCGACGTGCTCACCGTACCCGGTGGCCGCCCGTGCGCCGACGAGCGCGATTGACCGATCCGCCGTCACGAGAGTTGGCTCATTGCCGCGGAGCCACAGCGCGAGCGGCTCGTGCGGTCCAAGATCGGCAAACCCGTCGGGCCACGCAGCATCACCCGGGATCAGCAGCCGCACGGCGTACCTGGCGGCCTGTTTCAGGGCGAGCAGCGCGACCCGCGACTGAAGCCTGGGGAGCCAGCGTTCCACGGCTTTCTCCGCGTCATCCGGATCCAATTCTCCGTTAGCCGCCGACACGAGGCTCGCGGTGCTCGCGCGGGACACGATCGCATCCAGTGCCCTGGTCGCCCCCATCGCCGCGATGAGGATGCCCGCCACCCGATCGCCCGGTTCCACGATTCCGGTCCAGGCGGCCCGGGCGAACCTCTCGTGCAGTGCATCGCCAGCGAGGTGGTCTCCGGCGATTGCCCGCACGAGCGGCGCGACCTCCGCCTCCTTCAATCCGAGAATGCTCATGACGACAGGGCCTTTCTGAGGTAAAGCGCGCGACCGATGTGGTCCGCGGATGGTGTTGGAGCGCCGTCGAGATCGGCGAGCGTCCAACCCACCCGCAGCACACGGTCGTAGCCGCGCATGGTGATTCCACCGCGCTCGAGTGCGCGGTCGATTGTGGAAGTGACGACGGAACTGAGGCGAGCCTGCGGGCCGCGCAACCAGAAGCCCGGAACTTGCGAGTTCACGCTCCACGGGGTGGCGGCGAGGCGCTCACGGGCGCACGCTCTTGCCGAGGCAACGCGTTCGCGCGCGAGGGTCGTCGTCAGTTGACCGCCGTCATTCGCGAGCTTCAGCTGCGCACTCGTGACCCGCTGGACCCGGAACTGGATGTCGATGCGATCCAGGAGCGGCCCGGAGAGCCGCCCCAGGTACCGGCGGCGGGCGCTCGGCGTGCACGTGCACTCCGAGTCTCGGGCGCCGTACTGTCCGCACGGGCACGGGTTCGCCGCGAGAATCAACTGGAACCGGCCGGGAAAGTGCGCAACCGCATTGGCCCGGTGGATGCTGATGACCCCGGATTCGAGCGGCTGTCGGAGCGCATCCAGCACCGAACTGTTGAACTCGGGCGCCTCGTCGAGGAACAGGACACCCCCGCTGGCTCGCGCTGCGGCGCCCGGCCTGATCTGTTTGCTGCCGCCGCCGATGAGGGCTGCCGCGGTCGCCGTGTGATGGGGCGACTCGAACGGTGGGCGAGTGATGAGAGCGTGCCCGACCGGCAGTCCGGACAGCGAGCGGATGGAACTGACCTCGAGCGCTGCTGCGGGGTCGAGATCGGGCAGTATCCCCGGCAGCCGCGCCGCGAGCATCGTCTTGCCGGATCCGGGCGGGCCGAGGAGGAATGCGTGGTGCCCTCCTGCCGCGGCGACCACCATCGCTTCGACGGCGTCCCCGTTGCCGATGACATCGGCGAGATCGAGGTCGTCATTCGCGGGGTCTTCCGGGTGGGCGGACTGGATCGGCTCGACCTCCAAGGGCTCGAATTCGGCGCCATGCCAGATCGCCGCATCCCTCAGGGACGGGACGGCAACAACGCGGATGTCGGGAACCAGTTCTGCCTCCGCCGCGTTGCCGGTCGGCACCATGACGGTGTCGAATCCGGCGGCCGCCGCGGCGGAAACGGCGGGAAGGGTTCCCGTGATCGGACGGAGCCGCCCGTCGAGTCCGAGTTCGCCCAGATGCACGACCCGCGCGATCGATTCCGCTTGGACGATGCCGGCGGCCGCGAGCGTCGCGAGCGCGATCCCGAGGTCAAAGCCCGAACCCTGCTTCGGGAGTGCGGCGGGCGAGAGGTTGACCGTGAGGCGGCGGCTCGGCAGGTCGCATCCGGAGTTCGCCGCAGCAGCGAGCACGCGATCGCGCGCCTCGCCGAGGGCGGCATCCGGCAAGCCGATGAGAATGAATTTCGGAAGTTGGGAGGAATAGTCCGCCTCGATTTCGACGACCGCGCCCTGGAGGCCCAGGAGCGCGATCGCCTGGGTGCGCCCGACCGGCATCAGAACACCCGCCGCAAATGCTCGATGAGCGGCGCTGCACCTGCCGCAGCGATGACCGAGATCGCGTCAATGCGAATGACGCCCCGGCGGTACGGATGCGCGTCGCACCACGCGTTCGCGAGCCGCCTCAGGCGGGCCAGTTTCTGCGGCGTTATCGCCTCGAACGGATGCCCGAACGCGGTGCTCGACCGGGTCTTGACCTCGACGAAGACAGTGTCATTGCCGTCGCGGGCGACGAGGTCGATCTCGCCGCGGGCGCACCGCCAGTTCCGGTCGATGACGGTGTAGCCGGCATCCGCGAGGAACTGCGCCGCGAGATCTTCGCCGCGCCTGCCCAGGTCGTCTTTTGCCGCCACGGGACGAGGATGCCGCAGCGCGCAAGCGGCTCAGCCCGCAGTGGATCCGATCGGTCGAGTGGAGTTCTCGTCGCGAGTTGTGCAGGAGAGGAGGCGAACGGCGCTCAGGCGATGTAGACCTTGCGGAGCGTCTCCGTGACCGTCCACACCGTGCGCTGGCCCTCGCGCAGCCGGCCGACAGAGCCGGGGCCAAGCGAAACGGCCGTGCCATCCGAAAACTCCACCGTCGCCGCGCCGAACAGCACGACGAAAACCTCGTCGGCTTCGACGTCGGATGAGGCACCCACGGAGTGCTCCCACACGCCGTACTCTCGATCGCCGAGCATGCCGAGTTCGGCCACGCCGACGACAGGCGACCCGGAAACGACCTGCGATTCCGCCACCGGCGCCAGGTCCAGCTCGAGAGCCGCGGCCGCCACGAAATCGATCTCGGATGCCCCGCTCACGAGTCGAACCCGAGTCCGAGCGCATCCAGCGTGCGCAGCACGAAGTTGCGCTTGCCGCGCTGATGGTCGGCGCGGTTCATCGCCCACTTCGACACCTCGACGCCCATCCACGCGATCGGATCGGGCGGGAACGGGATCGGCAGCGACTTCACCATCTTCAGCTCGGTGCGCTCGGTTTTCAAACCCCACAACTGGTCGAGCATGACGTTCGCCGCGAACCGCGTGCCCGCAACGCCCAGTCCGGTGAATCCGGCAACGTGCGCGACGCGGCCGCCGCGCGCGTGCCCGAAGAACGCCGTGAAGCGGCTGCACGTGTCGATCACGCCGGCCCAGCGGTGCGTGAACCTGATGCCCTCCAGCTGCGGGAACGTCGTGAAGAAGTGGCTCGCGAGCCGCCGGTGCGACTCCGGCCGATCCTCGTACTCCGGCTTGATCTTCCCGCCGTAGTGGTACATGGCGTCGTATCCGCCGAACAGGATGCGGTTGTCCTTCGACAACCGGTAGTAGTGGAACTGGTTGGCCAGATCGGCCACGCCCTGACGGTTCTTCCACCCGATCGACTCGAGCTGGGCATCCGTGAGCGGCTCCGTCATGAGCACGTAGTCGTACACGGGTACGGTGTGCCAGCGGTAGCGCTTCAAGAGGGAAGGGAATGCGTTCGTGGCGAGCGCGACCCGCTTCGCCCGGATGTCCCCGGTGCCGAGGCGCACCATGATCGGCCCGCGCCGCTTGCTGTCCAGTCTCAACACCGGTGAGTCCTCGAACAGGTCGACGCCGGCCTCGTGGCAGGCGCGCGCCAGCTCGTGCGAGAGCTTGCCCGGGTGCACCATCGCCGTGTCGCGCGTGCCCCACAGCCCGGCGAGATACGTGGGCGACGCGATCTCCTCCTGCATCCGCTTCTCGTCGAAGAACTTCACGTGGGCGGCGTCCTTGTCCTCCTCCAGCCACTCCACCTGGTGCGGCTCGACGGCCACAGCGACCGCGCCCGTGCGTTCGAAATCGCAGTCGAGGCCGAGCTCCCACACGGTCTGCTCGATTTCGTCGAGGTTCTGCATCCCCAGCCGCTCGAGCAGTTCAAGCTCTTTCGGGAACCGCCGCGCACCGTTCACTTCGCCATGCGTGAGCGTTGCCTCGCAGAAACCGCCGTTGCGTCCGGACGCCGCCCAGCCGATCTGATTCGCCTCCAGCAGGGCGACCCGCGTCGACGCATCCCGCTGCTTGGCCATGAGCGCGGTCCACAGCCCCGCAAATCCTCCGCCCACGACCACAAGGTCGTAGTTCTGCACGTCGTTGTAGCGCGGCCACCGCCGCGCGTCGACATCATCGAGCCAGAATGGCGAAAGCACGGAACCGGCGAGCGACTCGTCAATGATGTGTTCGGCGGGCACTGAACGCTCGAAGGCGGTGGGTTCCACGAGAGACTTCCTTGTCAGGGGTGCTGAGGGTTCGGGCATGGCCGGGCAGCGGCCGGGAGTGGGCTAGGGGCGGCTATTCGTCGAGGGCGAGTTCCTTCGGAAGTTCCAGCTCCTTCGAGCTCAGCTCCTCAACGTTCACGTCCTTGAACGTGAGCACGCGCACCGACTTCACGAAGCGATCGGAGCGGTAGACGTCCCACACCCACACGTCGCTCATGGTGAGTTCGAAGTAGAAATCGTGCTCCGTCTCCTGCCGCACAAGCTCAACCTCGTTCGCGAGATAGAACCGACGCTCCGTCTCCACGACATAGCGGAACTGACCGACGACGTCCCGGTATTCACGGAACAACGCCAGTTCAACCTCGCGGTCGTAGTCTTCGAAATCTTCCTCGTCCATGTCCTGTCAATCCTAGGCTGTCTCGCGGCACGCCGCAGTGTGGCTGCACGGCGCTGATTGGTTGCGTGATGCTAATTAGCTGCGCAGCGCTGGGGCCCTCAACCAGGTCAGACGGTGGATGCTCGAGACGCCCAGCCGTTCGATCGCGTCGAAGTGGCCGGCCGAACCGTATCCTTTGTTGCCGCTCCACCCATACCCGGGCTCCGTCGCATCCGATTCGATCATGAGGTGATCGCGATGCACCTTCGCGATCACGGATGCGGCAGCCACGGACGCGCAATCCCGATCCGCCTTGACGCGGGTGCGCACGCTGACCGGAGTGGACAGGGCAGGGTTGAGCCAGTCGTGGCGGCCGTCGAGGAGCACAACGCTTTCCAGGATGCGCACGCCGGATTCGTGGAGCGAAATGAGCGCGCGTTTCCCCGCGAGGCCGAGGCAGGCCGTAATCCCCAGGCGATCCACTTCTTCGGCGCTGGCGAGCCCGACCGCCCAGTGCCGCGCCCATGCCGCGGCGGGCGGCGCGAGCGCTTCACGCCGCTTTTCGCTCAGCATTTTGGAATCACGCAGCCCTTCGGGCATTGCGCCCACCGCGGTGTCGATCGCGCACATTCCGACCGCCACCGGGCCGGCGATCGCGCCGCGGCCCACCTCGTCGCATCCGATGACGAACCGCGCCCCGCTGGCGAGCAACTCGTGTTCGATCTCCAGAGTGGGGTCGGCGACAGCCATCTAACGGCCCTTATCCTCCACGCCCGCAAAAACGGTGGGGTAGTTGTCGAGCCAGGCCCAGTGGTCGATCGGCCAGCTCACCAGGAATGCGCGGCCGACCACATTCTCGATCGGCACAAACCCCTTACCGGGTTTGTTCGTGTTGTAGCGGGAGTCTGCCGAGTCGTAGCGATTGTCACCCATAACCCACAGCGAGTCCTTCGGCACGGTCACGCTGAAGTCGGTACCGGATGCTTTCGTTACGCCCTTCGGGAGGTCAAGGTACGGTTCGCCGAGCGGAACTCCGTTAACCGACATTTGCCCGAAGGTATTGCAGCACTCAACCTTGTCGCCCGGCAGTCCGATGACGCGTTTGATCAGGTGGTCATTGCTGTCCGGCGCGCTCAACCCGACGACGGAAAGTACCCAGTCGACGCTCGTGACGAACCAGTTCTCATTCAGCGTTGTGTGCGGGGGCAGCCAACCGCCTGGATCGCGGAACACCACGACGTCGCCGTGCTCGATGGGAATGAGATTCGGAACGAGTTCGTTGACGATGATCCGGTCGTTGATTTGGAGCGTGTTCTGCATCGAACCGGAGGGGATATAGAACGACCGGATGAGGAACGCTTTGATCCCCACCGAAATTACGATCGCGGCAAGAAGGATGAGAACAATGTCGCGGATGAAGATTTTCATTCCGCGCGTGCGGCGGCGCGGTCGTTTGTCCGCGGATTCCTGCGGTGTTGGCGATAGTGCGGTTGTCATTAAGCCCCTGAGTTCTCCACAAGTCTAGGGTCCGGCTAACTGCGGGCGGCCCAACGAATCAGCTTGTTTCGCGCTTTTCCTTGATCTTCGCCTTCTTGCCGCGGAGGTCGCGCAGGTAGTACAGCTTGGCGCGGCGAACATCACCGCGAGTGACAACCTCAATGTGGTCGATGGACGGGGAGTGCACCGGGAACGTGCGCTCCACACCGACCTGGAAGCTCACCTTGCGAACGCAGAACGTCTCGCGGATGCCTTCGCCGGAGCGGCCGATCACAACACCCTGGAAGACCTGGATACGCGTGCGGGTACCTTCAACGATGTTGACGTGGACTTTCACGTTGTCGCCGGCGCGGAAGTCCGGAATGTCGTTGCGCAACGATGCTGCGTCAACGGAGTCGAGGATGTGCATGATGGTTCGCTCTCTGCAATCGCCACAGGTCGACGGCGTGCTGGATACTGCATGGAAGGAGAATCGTGCCGAATGGATGCTGGCCCCCCTGTGGCAGGGCTGCGCGCAGGCACAAACAGCAATTCTGCCACACCGGAAGGCGTGCCGCCAACCGCCGCCTCTAGCGGGACGTCACCGTGATCGCATCGTAGCCCGCAAACGCGAGCGAGATCCGGTGGCGGGTATCCACGATGAGCTGCCACACCGCGCTCCAGAACGCGGCGAGAGTGAACACGATCATGCCGACCGCGACCAGCGGGTTGGAGACCAATCCGGCCGCGATGACCACGGCGTACCACGCCGTGAGCACTCCGATGTCGACCCAGGAGACGAGCCGCGAGCGGCGCACCGACTTTCTCGCGATCGTGAGCCCCATGACGACGATGAGGGCGAGCGACAGTGCGGGGGCGGCGAGGAGCAGGAACAGGAGTTCCCATCCGGAGCCGCCCATGGTGATGCCTCTGCCGATGAGCAGCCATAACGGCAGCACCGGGACTGCCCAGAACTGCGCGTAGTAGAACCCTCTCCGTAACCACATGAACAACAGAATTAGCACAGGTTGGTGAAGAATGGCTGGATGATCGAATTGAGAACGCCCGCCGAGTTGGATGCGATGCGACCGGCGGGTCATTTTGTGGCCAGCGTTCTCACCGCCCTGTCGGAGGCCGCGGATGTGGGTGTGAACCTGCTGGAGCTGGATGCACTCGCCCACCGGATGATCCGCGAGCGCGGCGCCGAGAGTTGCTACATCGACTACCACCCGTCGTTCGGGGCGATGCCGTTCGGCAAAGTGCTGTGCACGTCGGTGAACGATGCCGCACTGCACGGTCTCCCCCACGATTACGTGCTCCGCGACGGCGACCTGGTGAGCCTGGACTTCGCGGTGTCCGTCGACGGCTGGGTTGCCGACTCCGCGGTCTCGCTCGTCGTGGGCACGCCGCGCGATGAGGATCTTGCGCTCATCGAGACGACCGAGCGTGCTCTGGCCGCGGGGATTGCCGCCGCGCAGGCGGGCAAACGCATGGGGGATGTGTCCGCCGCGATCGGGGCGGTTGCCCGGGCTGCCGGCCTCGGCATCAACACGGATTTCGGCGGACACGGGGTCGGGCGCACGATGCACGGGGACCCGCACGTGCCCAACGACGGGCGCGCCGGGCGCGGGTATCCGTTGAAGCCGGGTCTCGTGTTCGCCATCGAGCCGTGGTTCATGCACACGACCGACCAGATCTTCACCGACCCGGACGGCTGGACGCTGCGCAGCCTCGACGGTTCCCGCTCAGCGCACGCGGAGCACACGATCGCGATCACGAAGGACGGCCCCATCATCCTCACCGCCCGAAGCTGACCCCCACGTCCCGGAAATTCAGGAATCCCGGTCGACCAGGTATCCAGTCACCTTTATTGGCAGTGACTGCAATCGCGTAGCGTACGGCCTTTCCTGAATTTCCAATACCGCGGAGGGATTCAGAGCAGCAAGTCGGGGCGGATGCGCCTGGTGCGTTCGAGCTGCTGCTCGCGGCGCCACGCGGCGATCGCACCGTGGTTGCCGTTCAGGAGAACGGGCGGCACCTCGAGTCCGCGCCACTCTGCCGGCTTCGTGTAGCTCGGATATTCGAGCAGCCCGTCACTGTGCGACTCCTCGACGAGACTCTGCGGGTTGCCGACCACGCCGGGAATCAGTCGGCCGATCGCCTCGATCATCGCCATCGTCGCCACCTCGCCGCCGTTCACCACGTAGTCGCCCATGCTCACGAGCCGCACCCGCGCACGCGACGCCGCATACTCGAACACGCGCTCGTCGATGCCCTCATAGCGGCCGCACCCAAAAATCAGGTGAGGTTCGGCGGAGAGTTCCTGTGCCATTGCCTGAGTGAACAGCTCGCCGGCTGGGGATGGGAAGATGATCGTCGGGCCCCCTTCCAGACGCGCTTCGCGCTCCTCAGGGAGCGGATCTCCATCGCCGCGCGGTGCCGACGAGAGCGGATCGAGAACGCTGTCGAGGGCATCGCCCCACGGTTCGGGTTTCATGACCATGCCAGCGCCGCCGCCGTAGGGGGTGTCGTCGACGCTGCGGTGCCGATCGTGCGCGAAATCGCGCAAGTCGTGGACGGCGAGCTCGATCAGACCGGACTCGCGCGCCTTGCCCAGCAGCGACACATCCAGCACGGAAAAGAACTCCGGGAAGATCGTGACGATGTCGATGCGCATGGGAGTCAGCTCAGGGAGCGGTTTCCTCGTCGGGTAGTTGCTCGAACAGCCCGGGAGGCGGCGTCACCGTGAGGGTTCCTCCGGCAATATCCACGGATGGAACGATCGCCTTCACGAACGGCACCATGACGTCGCCGGCATCCGTTTCGACGTGGAGGAGGTCCTGAGCCGGCAAATGGTCCAGCCGCGCCACGGTGCCCACCTTCGCCCCGTCGCGCATCACCGCCAGTCCAATCAACTGGTGGTCGTACCAGGCGTCTTCCTCCTCCGGCGCTTCAGCCGGGTCGTGCTCGATGAGGAGGATCGCCTTCAGGAGGCTTTCCGCGGCCGATCGATCCGTGACGTCCTTGAAAAACGCGACCGGATGCGAGTTGAACCATTTCAGCTCGAGAAGTTCGAGCGTCTTGCCGTGCCACGCGGATGTTTCGGGGACTTGCAACGAGAACACGGCGCCCGGAACGAAACGACGATCCGGGTCATCCGTGTACAACTCGATCTTGATCGCTCCCTTGAGGCCGTGCGCCTTGGTGAGTCGACCCACCCGAAGCCGGGTGTTTTCGGGTTCCGCCTTGCTAGAAATCGGTGTCCACCACGTCGACACGCACTTTGCGACCGTCTGCGAGCGCGGTCACGAGGGTTCTCAGAGCCTTCGCGGTGCGTCCGGATCGGCCGATCACGCGGCCAAGGTCCTCCGGGTTCACCCGCACTTCGAGAACATCGCCTCGCGGCGAATTCTTGGCGACGACTTCGACCTCATCGGGGTGATCGACGATCCCCTTGACGAGGTGTTCGAGAGCGGCGGCAAGCACGATCAGGCCTTGGCCTCATCTGCGGACTTGTCAGCGTCAGCCTTAGGCTCTTCCATCGTGTCGTCGGCTTTCGCGTCTGACTTCGGCTCGTCGGCCTTGGCATCGGCCATCGGCTCTTCAGCCTTCTTGTCTGCCTTGGCGTCGCCCTTGGGCTCGTCCGCCTTGGCGTCAGCCTTGGGCTCGTCCGCCTTCCCTTCGGCTTTAGCGTCCCCCTTCGGCTCGTCCGACTTGGCGTCTGCATCCGCGGACTTGTCAACCTTGTCGGCCTTCTCCGCCTTCTCCGCCTTCGCGGGCGCTTCGGCCTTCGGCTTCAGGACCGGCTTCTTCTTCTCGTCAGCCTGGAACTCGGGCTTCGCCTCGGCCAGCTTGACCGTGTTCTTGGCGCCCTTTTCGCCTTTGAAGGTGCCCCAGTCGCCCGTGAGCTTCAGCAGCGCAGCGACCTGCTCAGTTGGCTGTGCGCCAACACCAAGCCAGTAGAGGGCGCGATCGGACTTGATCTCGATGACCGAAGGCTCCTCGGTGGGGTGGTACTTTCCGATCTCCTCGATCACGCGGCCGTCACGCTTGGTGCGCGAGTCGGCGACGACGATGCGGTAGAACGGTGCGCGGATCTTGCCCATGCGCTTCAAACGAATCTTTACAGCCACAATTCTCCATAGATTTCTTGTATTTGGGGCGAACTGCCGGCCGTGAGCGTAGGGGCACACGCGGCGAAAGCTCTGAAGGATTCCACGGCAGCCGATTAGAGGGTCGGGCAGTCCGGGACTCGACCCTCTATTGTGACAGATTTTGGTGGTCGCCGGAAACCACGGGCGCGCCGGGCTCCGTGACCACCGGACCGGTCACCACTGCGGGCTCGCGACGCGTGCCCGTTCGACGCCTCGACAGCGCGACGCCGATGAGGCAAATGATGCCACCAACAATCGCCAGCAGTGTCGGGATTTCGCCGAACGCGACAAACCCGAGCACGATCACGATGGCCGGAACAACGTACGTCGTAACACCGAGCTGCCCCGCGGGAAGCTTGGAAAGCGCATAGCCCCACGTGGTGAATGCGAGCGCGGTCGGCACAGCGCCGAGATAGATAACGCCGAGGATCGCGGAGAGCGGTGCCGCCTGCACCTGGGTGACGAGCCCGCCAGCAAACGGGAGGCACACGACGGTGCCGATCGCGCAACCGAGCCAGGTCACTTGCGTCGACGGGATCCGGCGCATCACGCGCTTCTGGCACAACACGCCGATCGTGTAGGTAACCGCGGAGGCAAGTGCCCACAGGATTCCGACCGTGTTTCCGAGCCCGGTGAATCCGGAACTGAGGCCGATGAGAACCACTCCTCCAAATGCGACCCCCGCGCCGATCGCGAGCCACTTGGGGATGCCTTCGCCGAGAAAGACTCCCGCACCGAGCGCGATCAGGATCGGGCCGATGTTCACGATCATCGCCGTGGTTCCCGCGTCGAGGGTGTGTTCGGCAATGTTGAGCGTCACGTTGTACGCACCGAACCAGGCCACCCCGTACACGACGATGAGTAGCCACTCTCGGCGGTTGGGACGCACCCACGGTCGGCGGATGAGCAGCAGGGACAGCAGGACTGTGCCGACGAGCAGGCGGCCGAGCGCGAGTTCGCCCCCTCCAAGGTGCTGCCCGACGCCGCGAATCACGACGAACGCGCTCGCCCAGGCGAGAACGGTGATGAGGATCGCGACGAGAACCGCAGTGTTCATCCCCGTGGACGGCGCCTCAGCCTTTGTTGTACTCACCCGATAACTGTATGAGGAACGGGAGACATTTCCTGACCGCGATTCCCGGATGGCCGGGCTCGGCAATTACCCGCGAGCGGCGTTGTGCTGGTCGCGCCAGGAAAGCCACTCGCGCACCGGCGCCACATCGTAATCCGGTCCCGTGATCTGGATCGTGAACATGCTCGCGCCGAGCGCAACCTGTTCGTCCGCTTCGTCGTGGGAACGCTGCCGAATCTCGGTCGACACCTCGATTTCGCTTGTGTCGCGACCGACATCCTCACCGTGCTGGGCGAGGATGCCGAGCTTGGTTTCAAGAACCTCTGCATTGCTGAAGCTGTGCCAAATGTCGGCGTGCTCGGCGACGATGCGCAGGGTTTTCCGGACGCCGCCCCCGCCGATCAGAATCGGGATTCGACGGGTTGGCGCCGGGTTGAGCTTCGTCCACCGGTCGCGGATGATGGGCAAATCGTGGGCGAGAGCACCAATGCGGCTGCCCTTCGTCCCGAATTCATACCCGTATTCGTCGTAGTCGCGCTCAAACCAGCCAGCACCCGTGCCGAAGATGAACCGGCCGACGCCCCCGTTCGAACCGGCACTGATGTGGTCGATCGTACGCGCCATGTCGGCCTGGAGATTCGGGTTTCGGTAGCTGTTGCAGTTGACGAGGCAACCAAGCTCCACCCCCGTGGTCTGCTCGGCGATCGCCGCGAGCATCGTCCAGGCCTCGAAATGAAGGCCATCCGCGTCGCCGGAGAGCGGGAAGAAGTGGTCCCAGTTGAACACGATGTCGACGCCGAGCTCCTCGCACGCCGACACCGTGTCCCTGATTTTGTCGTAGCTGGCATGTTGCGGCGCGAT
>CALMSL010000214.1 GCA_937872445.1 uncultured Microbacteriaceae bacterium
CTCGCCGGATACGCCGCCGTGAGCGGTTTCCTGTACGGCCAGCTCATGAACCTGTCGTTCTGGCCGTTCACGCTGGGACCGGGAACCGGGCTGAGCTTCGTGCCCGGTGCACCGGTTATCGAAAACCTGCACCATTTCGCGTTGTTCAGCCTCACCACGTCGCTCGGGTGGGACCTCATGCGCGCGGTCGTGCTCGCCCTCGGTGTCGCGCTTCTCGGCCGGCCGGTGCTGTCCGCGCTGCGCAGGACCGCGCGGATCGCATCATTCAGGGAGCCCACGACCTCAGAGCACACAGCGGTCGCGTCTCGGCATCCGCGTCAACGGGCGGATCAATAACGGGAGGAAGCGCACCGAAGCCGCGCCACAGCGAAGAGCACGCGTTTATGGGCGGTGCCCGGTTGCCGCCCGATTGAACTCCATGGCGTCCGCGACCCATGCGGAGAGTGACTCGTCATCGTCGATCGCGCCACGAGCGACTTCAATCCAGCCAGCTCCCATGGTGCGCGCGGGGCCCATCTGGGCCGCGCCCGCCCCTGGCCGTCGAAGCAACTCGTTGTGACGAGCCGCGTCGACTCTCACCAGGAGGTTTCCGGCCCGGCGGGCGCAGGCGACCATTTTCTCGTTCACCAGGAACGATCTTCCGCCGAACATTGAAACCTCACGCGACGATTCTTCTCGTTCCAGAAGAGCGCGGACCCGTTCGATGAGGTCTTCCTGTGCGGAGTCCACCGGATGCGCCTGTCAGTCCTGACGGGGCGGGCCGTACGAGAGTCGGTCGAAGATCAGCACGCTTTCGCTGATCTTCCCCGCTGTGATGGTGAACAATTCCGCGGCGGGAGTGGTGGATGTTGCGGCTGTCTGCGGGTAATAGAAGAGCGCCACGCGATCACCCTCGGCAAATTCGGCGATATCCGCGATGCCGGTGAGCTTCGGGGCAAAGCCTCCAATGAATGCCGTGTGGGCATCCTTCCCGCGGAGGTCCGCTCCGGGTGCGCTGCACAGGACGTCATCCGCGACGAACGTCATGGCTGTGTCGACGTCGCCGGTTGTCCAGGCGTGGTGGTACTTCTTGACAATGTCCAGCGCGCTTTCGTGTGCCATCGTGTCTTCTCTCGTTCGCTTGGTGCATTCTTCGGTCAGGTCGTTCGGTCGGACAGCGGAATCCAGTTGTCAACGCCGGCGTCGCCCACGGCGCTCGCGATGGCGAGCCTCGGGAGGAAGTTTTTCCATCCGTCGGCATGACCGGGCACTTCCGCATCCGGCAAATCGGAGTGGCAGAGGTCGAGCCGCGTTCCGGTCGCAATCGCGGTCAGGCGAAACTCGACTGTCGAAGCGCCAACGGGAAGTTCCGTGCTTCCCGCAAAGCCCCAGCTGACGACCACACGGCTCCCGCGCTCCACGTGCAGATACTCGCCTCGCACCGGATGCCCGGCAATGTCGACCGCGAACGTGCCGCCGGGAGTCGGATCGAGGTCCGCGAATTGCCCCATCCACGCGGTCATTCCCGCATTGGTGGTGAGGTATTCGAACACTGTCTCGGGTGGCGCGTCGATATCGATGGAGTCTCGGAACTCAGCCACGTACGCCGCTCTCCCCGGCTTCGATCACGGCCTTCAGGGCGGCCAGCCTGGTTGGCCAAAATTCGTCCAGATAAGACTGTACGGCCGCCATGCCATCCGGGTTCACCGCGAACAAATGCCGCGTGCCCTCGCGCGTTCCGACGGCCAGCCCCGCTTTCCTCAGAACCCCAAGGTGGTGGGATGTCGTCTGCTGTGACAGTCCAACGTGCTCCGCAATGGAGCCGACCGATTTCGGCTCCGCGCTGATGGCCCGCAGGATGGCTCGCCGATTTTCGTCCGCGAGGCCGCGAAGCGCCAGATCCAGTTGTGCAGCTGCCGCAGGGCTCACGTCGCGCTCTCCTTGTGCATGAAGAGAAGAGTAACACAAACATTCATTTGTACTCACAGTTATGTGTGGAGCAGTGCGGTGTGAACCGTGAGTGCCGGCAGATCACGACCCCGCACTCTGCCGGGAGGTTGCGGCTATCGCGTGCCGGGCCCGACAGTGTCTGCAGCTTCGGTGATGAGGCCCCGTATTGCGTCGTCGAACTGTTCGAGGTGGCGAAGACTGTATCGGTGCATCACCACTTTCCTGGATGTAGAGAATGATGTGCGCGGTGCCGGGTCCGTGACGGTCCGCAGGAGTTCGATCCCAACCTCCAGGTAGTGGCTCTTGATGTAGGCGGACGCGAAGGATCGTTTCCCCGCGTAGGTGACGTCGGCGGAATGGATCCGTTCAGTGACATCAGGGAGTCCGCGACAAAAGTCACGGAACGCACTGATCTTCGCAAGATCCTCGTCGTCGAGTCCGTCGGTCAGGTTTTCCCACGTTGAAGAGACCATGTGTCGACCGTAGAGCATCCGTTCGAGAGTGTCCTGGCTCAGCGGTTCAGCTGAAGCCGCGCCCAGCTCGCGCAGGTGAGGCCGACGAACGCGGCCGAGAATGCGACGGTGAGGGCGAGTTGCATGGGGTTCGCTGCCGTGCCGTTGCTCATCGCCCACAGCGCGGGCGCGGCCAGCGGCATCCAGCCTCCTGCACCGGCAAGAGCGCCCACCTGGGCGACAATGGCGAGGGCGATCGCACCTCCGACAGCGGCGAGCAACGATCGCGTGAGCGTCGCGACCCAGGCGACCGGGGCGGCGACGGCCGCGGTGAGAATCGTGAGAACAGTTTGCCTGCCGAGCGCTGCCCACGTCTCCGCGCTCGGGGCGCCGTAATTCAGCGTGAGTCCCAGTGCGAGGATGCCGACAGTGAGAAGGACGCTCACCGCGACAGCCCACACCGCGTAGACGGCGAGCTTGGCGAGCGCGATTCGGGCGCGGCTCACGGGCAACGCAAAGAGTCCCGTGATCGTGCCGTCCGCAAACTCGCGGCCGAACATCCACGACAACACGACACCGAAACCGAGGAGTGCGCCGGCCGAGGTGATCTGCGCGGCGCCGGCGAGCAGGCCGTCCCAGTCCAGTGTCGCGGCGACGCCGACTTTGGCTGTCAGCTCGGGGTTGCCGCTGGCCAGCGCCGCGGTGATCCCGCCGAGCAGCGCGAGCGTGCCGGCGACGAGTGCGAGCGAGCCGATCACGCCGACCGGGGAGCGCACGAGCTTCTGCGCTTCCACTCGAATTGCCGCGTTCATCGCGAGGCCCCGAGTGTCTCGGAGCGGCGCTCGTCATCGTCGCGGATGCGCTCGAAGAACGCGCGCTCGAGGTCGGTGCCGGTGATTTCCAGCTCGCCGATCAATCGACCCGTGTTCATGAGCAACACGCGGTGCGCGATGCGTGCCACTTCGTCCAGGTGGTGGCTGCTCACGAGAATCGCGGCACCCTGCTTCGCGCGCTGGACAAGCTGGTCGCGGAGCAGGATGACGGAGGCGGGGTCCAGCGCATTGCTCGGTTCATCCAGCACGATCAGCTGCGGATCATGCTGGAGCGCTGCAGCAAGTCCGACGCGTTGCCGGTTTCCGAGCGACAGTCGGCGGAACCGGCGATCCGCGACCGGGGCAAGTAGCCATGTCTCCACGGAGCCGTCGACCGAGTGCCGACCGCGTCCACCGCCGTGAAGCAGGCTCGCGATGCGCAGATTCTCCCGCACGGTCAACTCAGGGTAGGCGAGCGGAACTTCGATCAGCGCACCCACTTTCGCCCACGTTGCGGACGGTACGGCATCCAGTGGTTGACCGAATATTCGCGCTGTTCCCTGTTGCGGACGGATCATGCCCAGAGCGAGGCGCATGAGCGTCGTCTTGCCCGCACCGTTCAATCCGACGAGCGCGACGATCTCGCCGGGCGAGATTTCGAAGGTCAGGTTTCGCACTCCCGCGCCGCCGCGGAACGAGAAGCTCACATTTTCGAACGTCAGCATCACGCACCGCCCAGCACGTCGAGAGCGCTGTCGAGCGCATCCGGGAGGGAGACGTGTTCATGCCCTGCCCACTCCGCGAGCGCGACGCCAAGCCCGGAAATCATGGCCGTCGCCGCGATTCGTGCGTTGACGGTGTTGACACCGCGGTCTTCCTGCGCCGCAACGAGAGCGTCAATCGTGGCGGTGCTGTTGCGTTCGACCGCTCCCTGCAGGCTCGCCACCTTTGCGACTATCGCGAGACGCCGCCGCAGTGCATCGATGCTGCCCGAATCGATTTCTCCCAGGGTTTGCCGGATGCCGCCCGCGAGCGCGCGCATCGGTGCCTCGCCTCGCGGACGCGCCAGCACGGCCTCCGCGATCAACGGATCGAAAGGGTCTGCCAGCAACAGTGCTTCCTTTGACGGAAAGTGTCGGAACAACGTCATTTCGCTCACCCCGGCTCGCCGCGCGATCTGGGCCGTACCTGTCGCGTCGTAGCCGTGCTCCTCGAAAAGTTCCAGCGCAGCCTGCAGCAAGGCATCGTGCGTGCGATCCCACCGGCTCATGTCTAATATGTTAGTGACTAACATTATGGGACGCAAGAAGGTGTCGCCAAACGGGACGGGCAGTGGCGCGGGAGAAATTCTTCGACGTTGGATGTCGTCTGGGTCTGACCGTATCTCGAACCGTCAACCGAGTCTGAGGCCGTGCTCCTTGAGTGCGTTTTCGATAATGCCCAGCGCTTTCGGGCCCATGCCGTGCAACGTGGCCAGATCCGCACGACGCGCACCTGCAAGCTCGCGCAATGCAGTGTAGCCCGCCGCATTCAGAGCTCGCGTCGCGGGTGCTCCCACCTTGGGCAGCACATCGAGTGAGGACGACATGCCAGCAGATTAGCAGCGGCACGAGGAGCCGGGAACACCGCTTGCGCCAGCGCATCCGGCCCACGTTCTTCATGACGCCATGCGGACATGAGGTGTCAAACTGAAGCGATGAAGACGATTGAGGTCATCACCAACCTGCACACCGACGACGTCGAACGGGCGAGGGAGTTCTTCGGGTTCCTCGGTCTCACCGAAGACACCATGAACCAGGGATGGGTGGCACGGTTCAGCTCGCCCGATTCGGGTGCGTGCGTCCAGGTCGTGACCCGGGATGCGACGGCCCCGGAGGACTCCGTTATGACCATCAAAGTGGATGATGCGGATGCTGCCTACGAGGAAGCCCACCAGCGCGGTTACGAGATCGTGCACCCGATCACCGACGAGCCGTGGGGTATCCGCCGATTCTTCGTCCGAAGCCCTGATGGGCACGTGATCAACGTCGCCCAACATCGCTCGTGATGGAGAGCCGCACCGCGCTCGTCACGACACAACTGCGGGGGACGGCGACGCGTGATGATCGATCTTCCGGGCCGGAGTCGCCACGACTGTGAGGGGAGAAATCGCGCCACAGGCGCCGCCCATGGTGCCTGCGCGGTGGCAGAACAGCTGCCGCCGGCGCAGAACACGAACCTCATTGAATTAAAACCGGCATGCCGTTAGCAATTCACCACATCTAGTGATTGAATGGCCTGACGACCGCAACATCTAGCGGGTCGAGTGGGCGGCGAAAAACCGCTCCTTTGTCGACTATCGGGAGCAAAAACGATGACAACCGAGCAGCGGGCCGGTCAAAAATCAGCGCAAACAGGGGCAGCAACGGGGCTGCGCATCACGCGCCGGTTCAGCACCGAAGGCATCCACCCGTACGACGAAGTCGAGTGGGAACGCCGCGACGTCGAACAGACCAACTGGAAGACCGGCGAGACGATCTTCTCGCAGAGCGGAGTCGAGTTCCCGACAAGCTGGTCGGCGAACGCCTCCACTATCGTCACGACCAAATACTTCCGCGGCGCCCCCGGGTCGCCGGAGCGCGAATCGAGCCTTCGCCAGCTCATCGACCGGGTCGTCGGCAAATACGTCGAGGCCGGAATCGAGCACGGCTACTTCGCCACCGAGGCGGATGCGCACGCGTTCGGCGACGAAATCACCTGGCTTCTGCTGCACCAGGCGTTCTCCTTCAACTCCCCCGTGTGGTTCAACGTGGGCACCGAATCCCCGCAGCAGGTGAGCGC